>JBFFVI010000039.1:0-11495 GCA_041570895.1 Gammaproteobacteria bacterium | reverse complement strand
CTGCCAATACTGCCAGTCGCACCCAGTAAGGTGATCTGTAATGCGGCTGATTGCGTCATATTATGCCGGGTAGATCCACCAGTTAAAACCAACCACAAACACCGGCATCGCAGCCAGTACACTATCTATTCTATCAAGGATGCCACCGTGGCCCGGCAAAATATTACCACTATCTTTTAAGCCGGCTTCGCGTTTCAAAAAGCTGATATACAAATCACCGCTAACCGAAATAAAAGTTAATATCACTGATAACAAGACCAGTATGATCGCCCTTTCGGTACTTAGCTCAAAATAATAACTGGCGACTAAAGTGTATAAGGACGTTGCCAGCAGAGCACCGAACAACCCTTCCTTTGTCTTACCCGGACTGATATAAGGCGCCAGTTTATTTTTACCGAATTTTTTACCGGAAAAATAGGCACCGATATCTGCGACCCATACCAGGGATAAAGCGTAGAACAACCAGGCGGGCCCCTGCCAGTCAATACCCACATACATCGAATGTATCTTTTCCATAGATAGCGCAGCAGCTGGCAGGACGATAAAAGCAACAAGCAGCTTATCTGGCTTAAGCTCAGAAGTCGGTGATTTTGGTTTGGCAAATTTAAGGTAGTAACTGATACTAAACCACCACATCACCGCTATATAGATCGCCCATAATGCATAATCGGCGGCATACTGCTTTAACGCCCATGCGATAACCGTGATGATGAGCGCAAAGATATATCTTATATAAACATTATTGATGCCAGACAACTTTGCCCATTCATAACCGGCGATCAATACTATGAATAAGACAAAATAGAAGAACACCGAAGTCGGCTGGAAAAAAATCATCCAGCCGACGAATGCCGCAAGTGGTATAGCTGTTAATATTCGTTGGTACAACATTTTATAGTTTGTCTAAAGTCTTATTATCGTATTTATATAACGTATGTTTTACTGACAGATGATAACAACTACTGCATTTCAACTATCTGCTGCCCTGTTTTACCAAATCGTCTCTGCCTGCCAGCAAACCAGCTCAATGCTGCCGAAAAATCATCGTCGGAAAAGTCAGGCCATAATGTGTCAACAAAATATAACTCAGTATATGCTAATTGCCATATCAAAAAATTACTGATGCGCTGCTCACCGCCGGTACGAATGAACAGATCTGGTGGTGGGACATCACTCAAAGATACGAAAGAAGCAAACAGATCTTCATCGATCTCATCGATCAGTTTTTTATTTTTTTCCACCTCAGCCAGCAATAACTTACAGGCATTCACAACATCCCATCGACCACCATAATTTGCTGCGATATTTAAGCGCAGCCCTGTGTTCGTTTCGGTCAATGCCTCAGACTGATTGATACTGCTCTGCAATTTCTCTGAAAATCTTGACCTGTCACCAATAAACTTCACGCAGACATTTTTTTTATGTAGCTTTTTCACTTCAGCACTTATCGTCGTTATGAACAGAGCCATCAAACTACTGACTTCTGCCTCTGGACGATTCCAGTTCTCGCTGCTAAAGGCAAAGATGGTCAGTGCCTGTATATTGCTTTTTGCACAATTTTCGACAATTTTCCGTGTCGCATTGACGCCCGCTTTATGTCCTGCAGCGCGTGGCAGATGACGTTTATTTGCCCAGCGTCCGTTACCATCCATTACCACGGCTATATGCCTGGGTAATAACGGGCCATCATTTTCCATATCTTTATTCATCGATTCAATTTGAAGATAGCGGTCAATTTCTGCTTACAAAAAACACCGCGATATCTGGTTATAACTGCGACAAGTCGCAGCTTAAACCTCCATCAATTCCTTTTCTTTTACCGCGATGACTTCATCGACGATGGCCACATACTTATCTGTAATCTTCTGTACTTTATCTTCTGCCTGATGACTTTCATCTTCAGAGATCTCTTTTTCCTTCAGCAGCTCTTTGAAATCACTGTTAGCATCCCGCCTGATGTTACGCACCGCAATTTTTGTATTTTCACCATCATGCTTCACCACTTTAACTAACTCGCGGCGACGCTCTTCTGTCAATGGCGGCATAGGTATGCGTATCAAGGTACCGGCGGTTGATGGATTCAGGCCCAGACCCGAGTTCATGATAGCTTTTTCAACAACAGCAACCATCTGTTTTTCCCATGGCGCGACTGCCAGCGTTCTTGAATCTTCGACCGTAACGTTAGCTACCTGATTGATCGGGGTATCGGTACCATAATAATCAACCACAATCTGGTCGAGCAAACTGGGATGCGCACGTCCCGTTCTTATTTTGGTTAATTCAGAACGCAATGAGTCAACACTCTTACTCATACGTGTTTCTGCGTCAGCAAGAATCCCATCAATCATTACTTATCCCCCATCACAACGGTTGTTCCAAGTGTTTTATCTTTCATGGCCGCAGGTAGTGCACCCACTTTATTTAAATTAAATATTCTCAGTGGCAGATTATTGTCGCGACACAATACGATAGCTGTTGCATCCATAACCTTTAAGCCTTTATCAAGCACTTCATCAAATGACAAAGATTCATATCGTTTGGCATCAGGATTTGTTGCCGGATCAGAATCATATACCCCATCAACCTTGGTCGCTTTGAGCACGCTATCAGCACCGATTTCTACTGCACGCAAACAACCCGCAGTATCAGTAGTGAAAAATGGATTTCCAATGCCTGCAGCAAAGATTACAATGCGCCCTTTCTCAAGATGCCTGGTCGCGCGTCGCTGGACATACTCTTCACACATGCGGTTAATTTTTATCGCCGACATCACACGACAGCTCATACCCTGCTTCTCCAGCGCATCCTGCATAGCCAGACTGTTCATGACAGTAGCAAGCATACCCATATGATCACCGGTAACTCGATCGATGCCAGACTCTACCAGGCCCGCACCTCGGAATATGTTACCACCACCGATGACCAATGCTACCTCGATTCCCATGTTGACGACTTCTGTGATCTCCGATGCTACACGTTTCAACATTTCCGCATCGATACCATATTCGAGATCACCCATTAAGGCTTCACCGCTTAGCTTTAGTAATACTCGTTTATAGTTAATCGGTGTTGTCATCTTTCTGTCTACTCCTACTTTATATTGAGGTTATATTTTTATTTAATTATTCTGCTCTGTACACAAAAAACCGGGAGATGTCCCCCGGTTTTTTTTCACCATATATAGTGTCCATTGTGTATAAAGATATGCATGATATTTTTACACAGACAATCTATCTGTCCTCTATCTATATAAGTGATCTGACTCATTGATAAATATTATTCCTTTATCTATATGACCTGGTTTAAGCGTCTAGACTTAACCGTTAACCTGAGCCATAACTTCATCAGCAAAGTTTTCCTGCTTCTTCTCGATACCTTCACCGACTTCATAACGAACGAATCTATTAACCTTAGCGCCAGCATCAGAAAGAAGTGTCTCAACGGTAATATCAGGATTTTTAACGAAAGGCTGACCCAGTAATGTTATCTCAGCAAGGTACTTACGAACACGACCGGTCAACATTTTTTCGACGATGTCTGCAGGTTTACCGCTTTCCAGTGCTTGAGCACGTAATATATCTTTCTCTTTCTCAAGCACTTCTGCAGGTACATCAGCTTCACTTACACAGACAGGATTACTTGCAGCAATATGCATAGCAACATCCTTGATCAGCTCTTCGTTTCCATTTTCCATCTCAACAAGCACACCTATACGTGAGCCGTGTAGATAACTGCCAAACATGCCATTTTCGGTCGAAAGCAACTCAAAACGACGAAGCTGCATATTCTCACCGATTTTAGCGATTTTCGCTTTACGTACTTCTTCGATAGTTTCAGAAGAACCCTCAAGTGTCATAGCTGATAAAGCGGCAATATCTGCTGGCTGGTTAGCCAAAGCTGTATTTGCAATCGCTGTTACAAATGAAAGAAAATCGTCTCCGCCGGAAACGAAGTCAGTCTCACAGTTTACTTCTACCACTGCAGCATTTTTTCCGTCGTCACTTATTGCGATCACTACACGACCTTCAGCTGCAACACGTCCTGACTTTTTATCAGCCTTTGCCATGCCAGCTTTACGCATATTTTCGATTGCCACATCGATATTACCTTCTGCTTCCTGCAGGGCTTTTTTACATTCCATCATGCCTGAACCTGTACGTTCACGCAGCTCTTTAACCATTGAAGCTGTAATTTGCATCACAGTTACCTCTTATAAATTTCTTAAAAAATAATATATAAAAAAATATTACAGATTTTTATTATTCCGCGTCTTTAGCTGCTGCTTTCTTTTTAGGTGCCGCTTTTTTCTTTACTGCCGCTTTCTTTTTAGGTGCCGCTTTCTTCTTTACCGCGGCTTTCTTTTTAACGGCTGCTTTTTTCTTTGGTGCCGCTGCAGCTTTCTCTTCGGCTGGCGCTTCGGCTGGCGCTTCTACAACCGCCTCAGGTGCGACCTCTTCAGCTGCTGCTTCTTCAGCTGCTTCTACTTTAGGCTTTGGCGCTGCTTTCTTTGGCGCTGCTTTTTTAGGCGCTGGCTCAGCTTTACGCTGTATCACTGCAGATGCGCGACCTTCGATAACAGCATCAGCAATACCCTGCGCATACAACTGAATCGCCTTGATAGCATCATCGTTACCCGGGATAACATAATCAACACCATCGGGTGAATTGTTTGAATCAACAACACCAAACACAGGAATACCTAAAGTGTTCGCTTCTTTAATAGCAATATCTTCATGACCTACATCGATAACAAAAATCGCATCGGGCAGACCTTTCATGTCTTTAATACCGCCGAGTACTTTTTCTTTTTTCTCCATCTCACGGGTCAACATCAACTGCTCTTTTTTATTCAGGCGGGCGAAACTACCGTTTTCTGACATCTCTTCCAGTTCTTTCAATCGCGAGATTGATTGACGAATGGTTTTATAGTTAGTCAACATACCACCTAACCAGCGATGACTAACATAAGGCATACCGCAGCGTTGAGCCTCTTCAGACATGATCTTTCGTGCAGCACGTTTTGTACCTACGAACAGGATATTGCCTCGGTCAGCAGCGATTTTACCGAGCATATTCACTGCATCGTTATACATCGGCAGTGTTTTTTCTAGATTGATAATGTGAATTTTGTTTCGCGATCCGAAAATGTACTCAGACATTTGTGGGTTCCAGAAACGGGTTTGGTGACCAAAATGCACGCCTGCTTCAAGCATCAGACGCATAGATACGTTAGACATAGATATTCTCCAGGTTAGGGTTAAGCCTCCATATACCCCATGCAAAAAACTGTTTAAGCCAATACTTTCTTAAGTATTTTTGCTTAAATCAGCACCCAATCACATGTGTCGGTATATGTGCGTATTTAAATAAGATATAGTTAGGCCTGATAACAATATCCGACCAGAAATACTGGTTAGGAATATTGCCGAAAGCATAAAAATACCGCTCGTTGGCGCCAAGTTTTCTCAGCGCGGGCGCTTTATATCATATGTAACAGAAATTAACAACGATATTTTACCAGCCAAACACCATAGATATAACGATAACCTACTGATAATAAAGAATAATCATATATGGCTATATTAATTAAAAATTCACAGGAAATAGAAAAAATGCGTATTGCCGGTCGTCTTGCCGGCGAGGTCCTGCAGATGATTCGTCCGCATGTAAAAGCCGGCATTACCACCAACGAACTCGATAAAATATGCCATGATTATATCGTCGATGTGCAAAAAGCCATACCCGCGCCGCTAAACTATCACGGCTTTCCAAAGTCTATCTGCACCTCTGTCAACCACCAGATCTGCCACGGCATCCCGAGTGACAAAAAATTAAAAAAAGGTGACATCATCAATATCGATATCACCGTAATTAAGGACGAATATCACGGCGATACCAGCAAGATGTTTTTTGTCGGTGAGCCCCCGGTACGTGCCAGACGCGTCAGCCAGGTCGCACACGAATGTATGAAACTGGGCATCGAGCTGGTCAAACCGGGCGCGCACCTGGGCGACATCGGTCACGTCATCCAGAAGCATGCCGAAGCTAACAACTTCTCCGTGGTCAGAGAATACTGTGGCCACGGTATCGGCAAAGGCTTCCATGAAGATCCCCAGGTATTGCATTATGGTAAAGCCGGTACCGGCGTCGTGCTTGAACCCGGCATGATCTTTACCATTGAACCGATGATCAATGCCGGCAAACGCCACGTAAAATTACTTAATGATAACTGGACCGTGGTCACCAAGGATCACAGTGTGTCAGCCCAGTGGGAACACACTATCCTGGTCACCGAGACTGGTCACGACGTTTTAACACAATGCGAAGGTGATGAAGTCTGATGACAATCGTAAAAGAAAAACAGACGACGACTGCTGATACCTGTATCAGCGAGCTGATTGATTTTGAAACAATCAATAAACAGCTTAATGAAAGTGCCTCCGTTGCAGCACAGCCACTCATCACTCCGGCCATCATCAAACTGCTGAAAGATGCTGTTCTCGCTATCGACAAAGGTTTGAAGCAACTGTATCAGAACGGTTGTGACGTCAATACCATCGTCTATGGCCGAGCTGATTTAATCGATCAGTTAATCAGTGCGATATATGGCTACCTGTTTAAAGACCTGGATCAGGAAATAGCTCTCATTGCTGTTGGTGGTTATGGCCGCGGTGAATTACATCCTAAATCCGACATTGATCTAATGATTCTATTGCGGCAGGAAGAGAATCAGCAGACAAAAGATCTGCTTGAAAAATTCCTCATGCTGTTATGGGATATCCGCCTGGAGATCGGCCACAGCGTTCGCACCATTGACGAATGCGTGGAAGAATCTACCAAGGACATCACTGTCGCAACAAACATCATGGAATCGAGATTGCTTACCGGAAGCAAATCACTGCATGCAGAGATGAAAGAGAAAACCAGTGCTGATCATATCTGGGATTCAAAATCTTTTTTTCAGGCAAAACTCGAAGAACAGATACAGCGTAATGGAAAATTTAACGATACCGCGTACAACCTTGAACCCAATATAAAAGAAAGTCGCGGTGGCCTGCGCGATATCCAGATGATCGGCTGGGTCGCGAAGCGGCATTTTAATGCTGACAGTCTGTATGACCTGGTAAAAGAAAATTTTCTTCTCGAAGATGAATTAAATACTTTACTCGAGGGACAGCATTTACTCTGGCAGATACGCTGCAGCCTGCATTATCTGTCTGGCCGTCGTGAAGACCGCCTGTTATTTGATTATCAGCGCGATCTGGCGAATGAGTTCGGCTTCAAAGATAAGGAAGAAAACTCAAAAAATGAAGCCATCGAACAGTTCATGCAACATTACTATCGAACGGTTATCGAACTGGAACGCCTGAACGAGATGCTGTTACAGCATTTCAGAGAAAAGATTATTTATGCCGATGTCGATACAGAAGCAGAGAAGATAAATAACAGCTTTCAGGTCAGAAATGGTTACATCGAAACCACGCAAGAATCTGTTTTTAGAGACGAGCCCTGTGCCATTCTCGAGATATTTATAATGCTGCAGGATTACCCTGAAATCCAGGGGGTGCGTGCAGAAACGATCCGACAGATACGAAAGTACAGGTATCTTATCGATGATAAATTCAGGCAATCGCCACGCGCACACCACCTGTTTATTAAAATAATGACCGGTTCTCGCGGCGTCACCCACGAACTGAGACGTATGAACCGTTACGGCATACTCGCAGCATACATACCAGCGTTCGATTCAATCGTTGGCAGGATGCAGTACGACCTGTTTCATGCATATACTGTTGACCAGCACACGCTATTTGTCATCAGAAACATGCGACGCTTATCGCTGCCTGATTATTGTCACGAGTTCCCGTTAGCCAGTGGCGTATTTCAGCACATAGCAAACCCCGGGCTGTTATATCTTTCTGGGCTGTTTCACGATATCGCCAAAGGCCGCCAGGGAGACCATTCCGAGCTTGGCGCAGTCGATGCGAAAGATTTCTGCGAACTGCATGGATTGTCGGAGGATGACAGCGAGCTGGTAAGCTGGTTAGTCCGCAGTCATCTAATCATGTCGATGACAGCACAACGAAAAGATATCAGTGATCCCGACGTGATCAGAGAATTTGCCAAGCAGGTAAAAACACTGGAACGACTGGATCATCTCTATCTACTGACTATTTCTGATATCCGCGCCACAAACCCAAAACAATGGAATGACTGGAAAGACAAGTTACTCGGTGAGCTCTATAACAAAACGGCCTCCGTACTGAATAAAGGCCTTAATCAACTCGGCGGCAAAGAGAGCAACATACTTGAGATTCAAACCGCCAGTTTACGCAAACTGGAACAGCTGGGAATCGATTCGCACCAGGCAAATGATTTATGGAAAACATTCAATACAGAATATTTTCAGGGGCACACCTATGGCCAGATCACCTGGCATACCTCACTGATCATTGACGCCATACAAAAACAGGCCACCGATAAGCCGCTGATAGACGCACGCGTTCATAGCTCCAGCAACAGCATCCAGTTACTTATTTACATGAAAGATCGAGATCGAATTTTTTATGATGTGGTCACATCGCTAAACCGCAGTGAAGTCGATATCGTCAATGCACAGCTCATCAATACCAGCGATGGTTATGCATTACAGACTTTCCGTCTAGCGCCGCTGAATACAAATAATGAAGAGATGTCATTATTAGCTGAACATATCGTAAACCGATTAGAGAAGAGATTAAATAGCAGTAATGACACCACACCGGTATCGATGATCAGTGGCAGTAAACATAAATATTTTTCATCCCCTACTGTTGTAGGTTTTGAAAAAATGGATGACTCAAATACCACACTTCTAAAAATAGAGACCATTGACCGGACCGGCGTGCTTGCCAACATTGCCAAAGCATTCGTTGACTGCAAGATAAGAATCCTCAATGCAAGAATTACCACGGCAGGTGAAAAAGCGATTGACTATTTCACCATAAGCACAGAACTTGATGAGGCATTATCAGAACAACAACAGAATATTCTGCAACAACAATTAAAAGAACTACTTTAGTACATGAAGCTTCTAATCAATTCAGAAAATCGGATACTGTCTCATCGACAGTCCGCTGATGCGTAGCAAATTCTGGCAATAGCTGGATATTACCGGCTATTCACGCCTTGAATCAGAACATTTAGTATACAATCTGCTTCATTCAGAATTAATCAGAGACTCCTTAAGGATAGATATGACGGCAACATTAGATCTAGCAAAACAACTCATCAGCATCCCTTCCGTCACGCCTGATGACATGGGCTGCCAAAAAATCATCGCCGATAGATTAAGTAAAATTGGATTCAAGATTGAAAACCTGCGTTATGGTGAGGTAGATAACTTATGGGCAAGATATGGTACGCAATCACCCCTGTTTGTTTTTGCTGGTCATACCGATGTCGTACCGACCGGTCCGGTCGAAAAATGGCGTAGTGATCCCTTTACACCAACGATTGTCAATGATGTGATGACTGGACGCGGCACCGCTGATATGAAAAGCAGTATTGCTGCCATGGTCTGTGCCTGTGAAAATTTCCTCCAGGATAAGAAGGAAATCGCCGGTTCCATCGGTTTTCTGATCACCAGTGACGAAGAAGGCCCGGCTACTGATGGCACAGTAAAAGTCGTCGAGTATCTACAGAACAATAACGAAAAGATTGACTGGTGCCTTGTCGGTGAACCATCGAGCACCAACACGCTGGGTGATGTCATCAAAAATGGTCGCCGTGGATCTATCGGTGGCAATCTCACCATCCATGGCGTGCAGGGCCACATCGCCTACCCTCACCTGGCAAAAAATCCTATCCATCTGTTTGTCGACGCCATGCAGATTCTATGCAATGAAGTCTGGGATAACGGTAACGATTTCTTTCCGCCGACCAGCTTTCAGATCTCAAACATCAATGGTGGCACCGGTGCCAGCAATGTCATACCGGGCGACTTAAATGTTCAGTTCAACCTGCGCTTTTCAACAGAGATTACCGACCAGGCGATCAGGTCACGTATAGAGGATATCCTGGATGAACATCAGCTTGACTACACGCTAGACTGGTCTCTGTCAGGGCAGCCATTTTTAACCCCGGGCGGTAAACTGGTAGAAGCGGCAAAACAGGCGATAAAATCAGTCTGTGATATCGAAGCTGAATTATCGACCGCCGGCGGAACATCAGATGGCCGCTTTATTGCACCGACTGGCGCACAAGTGGTCGAACTGGGTCCAGTGAATGACAGCATCCATAAAATAGACGAAAACATTAACATCACAGAATTGGAACGACTAACAGAAATATATACCGATATACTTCAAAGGTTACTGGTTTAATACTATTATAGTGATAACGCTATTAGGCATTATCGGAGGCTTGAAGTGAGTGATCTAAACGAACGAATTTCTGCTGCACTGGAACATGGCGCAGAATATCTGGCAATGGGTGAAATCGCTGCAAATACCGGGCTACTCGTCAGTCAGGCACCACGAAATACAAATTACGACATCATCGTAAACAACATCGATCTTTCTAAAGGCTGCATGGTTGAGGTATCACACAGCCGCGATCAGTTCGAAGCCGAGGTAAAAGGCTCCGATTATGATTTTCTATTATTTGTTTATGCACCTGGCGAAATAGAAAACGGCATCGTTAAACCTTCGAGTGGAAAAAACACCGATGACACGAGGGGAATCTATGTATTTCCCAGAGCCCTGGTTAGCGATACTATGGGGCATTCATCTGCAAAACACTTTAATCCGAAACAGATAAAAGTTAATGGGCAAAATGATGATGAAAAATATAAAGAATATAAAAATGCGTATCACTTAATTTTAGAGATGGTTCCAAACAGTCCACCCGGCTTCATCCAGGATCAGTAATTTAGCTTGCTTCACACCACGCTGTTAACATGATAATTGCACAAAAAATATGAGGGATAAATTATGAATCGTGAAAAGGTATGGTTTAGCTTTTTTATGATCCTTGCACTGACGTTAAACTTTGGCTTTTTTTATGGCCAGATCGACGACCCGGTCCACCACAACGTCTATGAGTTATTTGCTGTCGTCGTCGTTAACCTGATTGCGACCATAATGAAGTTTGGTGATAAAACACAGATGGGCGCCATGTTGCTCGCCACCAGTCTGGCGGCAATGGTACAGCTTGTCGCTGCATCGTTTGTCTGGATATTCGCCGCACACATACAGCATACCGGCCTGACACCGACCAGCATTTCAACCATCGTTGCCCTGAGCGGCGGTGCCATGGTAGCTAATATTATTTCAGTGATTCTGCTGATGATTGAAGCGTCACGGTTTGAACGCTAAGCAGATAACTTATCTCTGCTACAGCAAGACATTCAAAACGTGAAACCACACCATGAATGAAGTCACGGCATTATTTTTAAGGCGCATCAAAGCGCCATTGATTTTAATCGTCGTCGTTTACAGTATTGCCATACTGGG
>JBFFVI010000038.1:0-11550 GCA_041570895.1 Gammaproteobacteria bacterium | reverse complement strand
CGTATCCTAATCATCGACTTTGGTTCGCAATACACCCAGCTCATCGCGCGACGTATTCGTGAAGCCGGTGTTTATAGTGAAGTGCATCATACCGGTATGACAACTGATGAGATCAAAGCGTTTAAGCCAAACGGTATTATCTTATCGGGTGGGCCAGAGTCAGTGACAGCAGACGATACCCTGGTTGCGCCACAGTACGTTTTCGAAGCGGGCGTGCCAGTGCTTGGCATCTGCTACGGTATGCAGACTATGGCTGCACAGCTCGGCGGTAAGGTCGGTGCGTCCACGCATCGTGAGTTTGGTTATGCGCAGGTACGTGCGCGCAATCACAGTGCTCTGTTAAAAGGCATCGAGGATCATGTCACCGAAGAAGGTTTCGGCATGCTGGACGTGTGGATGTCACACGGTGATAAAGTGGATGAACTGCCAGAGGGTTTCGTCTGTATCGCCAGTTCAGACAACGCGCCTATCGCGGGCATGGCAGATGAGTCGCGCCATTTTTATGGCCTGCAGTTTCATCCTGAGGTTACCCATACCAAACAGGGACAACGCATCATCGAGCGCTTTGCGCAGGATATCTGCGGCTGTGCCGCCGACTGGACGGCTGGTAATATCATACAGGATAACATCGATCGTATCCGCCAGCAGGTAGGGAGTGACGAGGTTGTTTTAGGCCTGTCCGGTGGTGTTGATTCTTCTGTGGTTGCCGCTCTGTTACATCAGGCCATCGGCGAACAGCTGACCTGTGTGTTTGTCGATAATGGTCTCTTGCGTTATCGCGAAGGTGACCAGGTGATGGCCACTTTCGCTGAGAATATGGGCGTTAAAGTTATCCGTATTGATGCCGAGCAGCGGTTTCTGACAGAGTTAAGCGGTGTCGATGACCCCGAGCAAAAACGAAAGATTATCGGCCGCGTGTTCGTTGAAATTTTCGAAGAAGAATCAAATAAACTCACCAATGCTAACTGGTTGGCGCAGGGTACGATCTATCCGGATGTGATCGAATCGGCCGACAGTAAAAATTCACACCTGATCAAATCGCACCACAATGTCGGTGGACTGCCGGAAGGTATGCGATTGAAACTGGTCGAACCGTTACGTGAACTGTTTAAAGATGAAGTGCGTAAGATCGGTGTCGAGTTAGGCTTGCCTTCTGACATGGTTTATCGCCATCCATTCCCCGGACCTGGTCTAGGTGTTCGTATCTTAGGCGAAGTTAAAAAAGAGTACGCAGACCTACTGCGTCTTGCTGATCATATCTTTATCGATGAGTTATACAAAAACAATCTATACGACACGGTCAGTCAGGCGTTCACCGTGTTTATTCCGGTTAAATCAGTCGGCGTCATGGGCGATGGCCGTCGTTATGATTATGTGGTCGCACTTCGCGCCGTAGAGACCATCGATTTCATGACCGCACGCTGGGCACATCTGCCTTATGATTTCCTCGGTCATGTCTCGACGCGTATCATCAATGAAGTTGACGGTATCTCACGTGTTACCTACGATATCTCAGGCAAGCCACCCGCTACTATTGAATGGGAATAAACTTTTTAAAGATTTTGAACCACAGAGGCACAGAGAGCACAGAGTTTTGTATTGTTGGTTGCGCCTACGGCGCACTCACAAAAAGTATTTTTTCTCTGTGTCCTCTGTGCCTCTGTGGTTAATTTTTTTATGCCTGACGAAACACACCAGTACTGGATGGAAAAAGCACTCGAGCTTGCGCGCAAAGCCGAAGCAGCAGGAGAAGTTCCAGTGGGTGCGGTTCTCGTTAAAGAAGACCAGTTGCTAGCAGAAGGCTGGAATCAGCCCATCATCAGTCATGATGCGACCTCGCACGCGGAGATCATGGCGATGCGAGCCGCAGGTAAACAGCTAAATAATTATCGCCTTATCGATACCACTATGTACGTCACCCTGGAGCCGTGTTCGATGTGTGTCGGTGCGATGATACATGCGCGTGTCGCAAAAGTCGTATACGGTGCACCAGAGCCCCGCACGGGTGCATTAGGCGGCGCGTTTAATCTACTAGATGCCAATGATCACAATCATAGCTTTGAGGTAATATCGGGTGTGTTGGCAGAAGAAAGCAAAGGTTTATTACAGGGTTTCTTTAAATCACGAAGAAAGTAATAAAAAAATAGCACTAGTGACAGGAAGGTAAGGTCAACAATAACCTGTATCAGTGATAGCCAGTTTCACCAGCTGTAGAGCCATTCTCTCTGTTTTATACGGCTGCTCAGCCTGTAAAAATACCCTCTGAATTTAAATTATCGAACTTAATATCTTATTATTCTCTGTAAACTTATTGGTTTGCGACTTGTCTCATACATTTATCCTATTATTTCAGGCTAACTATCATCTTTATAATAAAAACCAATGGCATCAATCCAGCCATGTTAATCCGTTTTAGAAATATCGCATCAATGCTGGTGTTGTCCTTGTTAACGTCATGCGTCAGTATCGATAGCAAATTGCATCTCGTCACTAATGCATTGGCTGCAAGTGATGAAACACAGGCGTGTGATGTAAAACCCGTCTTGCATCCTCCTATAGATGGTTTGACAGGCCTCGATCCAGAAAATATTGCCTTTTTAAACTGGAATATCTATAAGGGCAATGGTGAAGACTGGCAAAAAGATCTAACTGGCTTCGCCGAGAACCATGATGTGATGACAATTCAGGAGGCAACCCTGGATGATGAATTTATCACTTTATTAGAGTCGCATGATCACAGCTGGATAATGAATACGGCATTTCATTTCAACGGCACTTCGGCAGGTGTGATGAATGTCGCAAATGCTAACGCTGTGCACAGTTGTGGCTTTAAAGATCAGGAACCATTGATTCGCATTCCTAAATCAACATTGGTCAGTTACTACCAGATCAATGGCTCTGACAAACGCTTATTGGTTGCCAATATCCACGGTATCAACTTTACTTTTGGTGTGAGCAGTTATCATCAGCAACTGGAGAATCTATATGAGGCAGTCGAACATCATGACGGCCCAATGATTGTTGCCGGTGACTTTAATAGCTGGAGCGACGACCGGATGGCGGAAGTAGAGCAGCTGGTAGCTCGCCTGTCGTTGTCAAAGATAACTTATCCTGTTAATAATAAAACGCATATTTTTGGCAATGCTATCGACCATGTTTTTTATCGTCAGCTGGAAATCGTAAACAATCAGGTATGGCAGGTTTCTTCTTCTGATCATAATCCTATATCGGTAAATTTCAGGCTTCGATCAGCTGAGCTTTACAGTGCATTAAACTCGGCGACTAAACGTAAATAATTATTGAAGCGTTGCGGGTTTAAGTCGCCATTCTTTACCGCTTCTTTCATCGCGCAGCCAGGTTCGTTCTGGTGACTGCAATTTGCAAATTTGCATGCACCATTAAACTTTCTCACATCGATAAAACCATGGGTGATTTCATCCTGACTTTTATTGATGGGGGTGAAGTCGCGAACCCCTGGTGAGTCGATAATAATACCGTTGTCTTTCAGGTGGTAGAGAGCCGAGACTGTTGTTGTATGTTTACCTTCACCTGTTGATTTTGATGTCTCGCCGATCTTAATCTCTTCCTTCGGCAGGATTGCCTTCACTAGTGAAGATTTACCAACACCCGATAGGCCAACGAGTATGCTGGTGGTATTGCTTAATGCCTGTGATAACTCATCGATGCCGATGTTCTGTTTTATGCTGGTGCAGATAACGTGATAACCGATGCTCTCATAGAGTTTGGTGAGCTCATCAGTAATTATTTTTGTCTCGTCATCTAATAGATCAACTTTGTTTATAACGATGATTGCTTTCGCTGGCAGGTTCTCAGCAGAGGTTAAGTACCTGTCGATGAGATAGGGGTTGGGTCTCGGTAAAAGTGCGGTGACGACAACCAGTTGCCCAATATTTGCTGCGACGGGTTTCACAGCACCGGCAAAACCGGTTTTTACCAGCAGGTTCGTCCGTTCTTTTACTGCAACCACAACGTTCTGTGACTCGCCGGTTGCATTGAGCGCCTGCTGGAGCAAAACATAATCACCGCAGGCGATGTCGCCCAAATTCTGCCGGATCTTGCACTTTATTTTTTCGAAGTTCTCGGTTTCAGCATAGAGCTGACGACCATGATGGCTGATGACACGCGCGGTTTGTGTGCTGGATTCATCAAGCTGGAGCTTGTCGTCCTGTATCTTATTCTCCTGTTGTGAAGCGATGCGACGTTGTTGTTGTTTGGATAATTTACGTTTTGCCATGCTAAGAGAATTTAGAGATTCTGCGCGGCATTAATTTTTGCGGCACAGATGAAGTCATTGATAGATAGGCCGTTTACACTATGGGTACTATATGTCACGGTGCAGCGGTTATAGCTGACCTGAAGGTCGGGGTGGTGGTCTTGTTGATGGGCTATCTGCGCGATGACATTGACAAAAGCCATGGTCTGGTAATAGTTTTTAAACGCGTAGCTGTAACTGATGGTTTGCTGTTGCTGATCTAACTGCCACCGAGGCTCTAGCTGTTGTAATAGCGCCGAAGCTTCATCACTGTTCAGCGCAGAACTGGTATCTGATAGTTCGCTACACTGCCGTGATGCTAATCTTGGTGAGGCTTCGGTCATGTATATCGTCTTTAGAAGCGATAATATTTTTTATTCAGAAACTGCACTACCGCATCGGCATCTTCATCAAACCAGGGAATATCGTTTCCTTCTTTACAACGTACTACCTGTTTACTCAGCGCATCGATAGATTTTACGAAACGATTTTCGCGCGTATAGATATCATCGGTGTGACATTTGTAGCAATGATTTTTATGTGCTTTTTCACCGTGTGCAATCGGATCTTTAATCTCGTCACCACTGGCATAACAGATATTGCTGATGCTCAGTATCGATAAAAATAGAAGATGTTTCGTTTGATTCTTGCTTAGTTTTGTCATGGTTATTTCCTGAAATATTTTATTTATTGCTTTGTTATATCTTTATCGCAGTCACGCGTGAGCGTTCAAGTGTGCGATCCTCACCGGTGCTGGCGGATGAGAATCATAAAAAGCAGAGTACATAGGGTCTGGTGTTAGTGTGCTTGCATTTTCTCGGTATAGTCCGACCAGCGCATTTATAAGATATTTTGCGTCGGTTTGTTCGGCCGCAAACGCATCTGCTTCGAATTCATTTTTACGTGAAAAGATACTGAATAATGGCTGGAACACAAAAGTGAAGACAGGCATGATCAGGGTAAATAACAACAGCGCCATATAGGTCGAAGTTTGAGTAACGCCTAGAGCGGTATAGAACCATTCCGCTTTCATCAGCCATGCCAGCAGCGCAAGGCCAACCAGCGTGGTGGCAAAAGAAATCAGGATACCTTTGATAATGTGTTTTTTCTTGAAGTGACCAAGCTCGTGTGCAAGCACTGCTTCGAGTTCATCATCGCTAAGCATCTTCAGCAGGGTGTCGAAAAATACGATACGTTTATTTCGGCCAAAACCAGAAAAGTAGGCATTGCCGTGTGATGAACGTTTGGAGCCATCGATGACAAAGATACCATTGCTGTTAAAACCGCAGCGTTGCAGTAAACGGGTGATTCGATTCAGGGTATCACCTTCTTCCAGGGGTTCGAATTTGTTGAATATCGGAGCGATCCACGTTGGATAAACCCACATCATAAACAGGCTGAAACCACTGATAACGAGCCAGGTGTATATCCACCATTGATCACCAGCCTGTTCCATCAGCCATAAGATGATATATATCAGCGGTACGCCGATAGCCAGCCCTAAAAGACTACCTTTGAGCATGTCGCTGATGAATGTTTTTATCGTGGTGCGATTAAAGCCAAACTTTTCTTCTATAACGAAGGTGCTGTAGATAGAAAAAGGCAGATCGAGTATGGAAGAGATAAAGGTGAATACCAGGATCACCATGATGCCGGTAAGTATGGGATGCAGATCTAGCGCCAGAATGTTCTGGTCCAGCCATTGTAAACCACCGCCAAGCGTCCAGAAGAGTATCAGCGCTACTTCATAAAATAATGGCAAACGGCCAAATTTTACTTTTGCCGTGGTGTAATCGGCGGCTTTCTGGTGATCTTCTAAGGAAATGTTTTCAGCAAAGGAGTCAGGTACTTTTGCGCGGTGTTGTGAGACGTAGTTTATCTGGCGCTGCGAAAGATATAAACGCATCAAGGTTGATATCAATAGCATGGCAAGGAATAAAAGTGTGAAAATATGTAACTCGTTCATTAAAAACTCTTTGTGTTATCAGCTGTTGCTTGTATTATCTAATTCTTTTGCAAATATACCATTGATTGGCTCAGCAAAAAACACTGTTAAAACTATTGGCTTAAGATACTTACCGTTAAATCAGGATAAATATAAAATTATGGCGAAATTAAGTGATGAGAACCTGATCTGGATAGATCTCGAAATGACCGGTCTGGACCCTAATTCAGATGTCATTATTGAAATTGCCACCATTATCACCGATAAAAATTTAAACGTCCTCGATGAGGGCCCCTCGATAGTGATACATCAGCCGGATGATGTTATGAATAATATGGACGAGTGGTGTACTAATCAGCATGGTATTTCTGGTTTAACCGATCGTGTGCGTAACAGCGCAATTTCAGAAGAGACTGCAGAGAATCTCACAATGGCCTTTCTAAGGCAGTACGTGCCAGAGAAAAAATCACCGATGTGCGGTAACAGCATCTGTCAGGACAGGCGTTTCCTTGCGCGTTACATGCCGCAGCTGGAAGATTTCTTCCACTACCGCAATCTTGATGTCAGTACTTTAAAAGAGCTAACCAGTCGCTGGGCACCTGAAAAGAAGATGGTTTATACCAAGGAATCGAGTCATCTGGCGATGGAGGACATAAAAGACTCTATCGCTGAACTTAAGTACTATCGTGAGAATATACTTACGATATAAATAATCAAAGGTAAGAGACAGCAGTGGGTCGTTACCAGATTGTGATGCTAATTAACGCTATCTGCTGCCGGTTATCTTTCGACAGGGGTATCAGGATGGTTGCCCCATTCAGACCATGAGCCTGGATAACCTAAAACATTTGGGTAACCCAAAGATTTTAAAACCAGCCATGAATAAGCAGAGCGGTGATGTGACTGGCAGTAACAGACGATCTCTTTGTCTTTAGTGATCCCCAGACTATCCAGTCGCGGTTGAATTTCTTCTTCTGGCAAACGCCGCAGATTATTTGCCTGATTCATCGCTTCGGTCCACTCATAATGAATCGCGCCAGGAATATGCCCCGCTTTGTCAGCAAACAATTTTTCGCCTTTATATTCGGCTAAAGATCGGGCATCGAGAAAAACCACATTATCATCTTTCAGGTGCGTCTGGATAAAAGCGCGTGTTGCAGTGTGGCGGTGTGTTTTTCTCAGTGTGTAATTACTGGCAAGCGGTTTCTCCGGTGTGACGTTACTTAATGGGTGACCTTCATTTGCCCAGCTATGCAGGCCGCCATTGAGTACTACTGCTGTTTCATGACCAAATACATGCAGGGTCCAGACAAAACGAGCAGCACAACCGCCACCTTCGTCGTCATAGGCCACGATAAGTGATTTCTTGGTGATGCCCAGGCTGGATAACAGGGCAGAAAAGCTTTCGTTGTCTGGCAATAAACCCATGACTGGTTTGTCGATTTCGACAATGTCTGCATAATTAACAAAATGCGCGTTAGGGATGTGGGCCTGTGCATATTGTTTGGCTTTGCATAGATCGACGATGACGATATTTTCATTATTGAGCAATGATTCAAGATCATCGGGTTCGATTAGATAACTTGCTTGTGACATAAATTACACCGGAAATTTCTATTTTGGATATGAGTTATTAAGTGGTAGCCAATGCATCACTTACAATGTGTGGTTCTCTATTTTATTCTTTTAATCTTTTTTGTGGCGGGCTTCTGTTCTGGTTTCAACACAGTGTCTTGCGCAGGAGATGATTCATCTGCTACCGGGTAATCAAGAGAAAAATGCAAACCACGGCTTTCCTTGCGTAACATCGCGCTACGGATAATTAATTCTGCCACCAGCGTTAAATTACGTAATTCGATTAAATCACTGCTGATGCGGAAGTGGCTGTAATAATCAGCGATCTCCTGTTGCAGTAAAGTGACACGGTGCATGGCACGTTCCAGGCGTTTATTGGTTCTGACGATGCCAACGTAGTCCCACATGAAACGGCGCAACTCGTCCCAGTTGTGCGAGATAACTACTTCTTCGTCCGAGTCAGTCACCCGGCTTTCATCCCAGTTCGAAATCTGTTGATACTTATAAGGGCTATCGACGCGCGTTGAGATATTTTTTGCTGCTGACTGTGCAAATACCAGGCATTCTAGTAATGAATTACTGGCCATCCGGTTTGAGCCGTGTAAGCCGGTGTGTGCGGTTTCACCGATAGCATATAAATTATCGATGTCGGTAAGTCCGTTTAAATCGGTATTAACGCCGCCACAGGTATAGTGAGCAGCCGGTACTACGGGGATAGGTTCTTTCGTTATATCGATGCCAAAATGTAAGCAACGCTCATGGATAGTTGGAAAATGTGAAGCGATAAAAGCTGGTGAACGGTGACTTATATCCAGGTAGAGGCAGGGTACACCTAAGCGTTTCATCTCATGGTCGATGGCGCGGGCAACGATATCACGCGGCGCCAGTTCTCCGCGTTTATCAAACTCATGCATGAAGCGTTTACCATCGGGCAATAATAGTTTGCCGCCTTCACCGCGAACCGCTTCACTGATGAGAAATGATTTTGCTTCCGGATGATATAAACAGGTTGGATGAAACTGGTTAAATTCCATGTTGCTGACACTGCAGCCGGCACGCCATGCCATCGCTATACCATCACCAGTGGAGCCATCAGGATTGCTGGTATATAAATAAACTTTACTGGCGCCACCGGTAGCGAGTACCACAAACCGTGCCTGAAAAGTTTCCACACGGTCGCTGTTTGTATTGAGTACGTATGCACCTATGCAGCTATTCGGGGTGTCTTCATACCCCTGTTTTTCCGTGGTGATCAAGTCCACAGCAATATGGTTTTCATAAAAAGCGATGTTGTCATGATGGCGGGCGTGATTTTCCAGCGTGTCACTTATCGCTTTGCCAGTAGCATCGGCAGCATGCACGACACGTCGATGTGTGTGGCCACCTTCACGCGTTAAGTGTAATTCACGTGCACCTGATTTAAATATTTCGCTGCTGAATGGTACCCCAAGCTCCTGCATCCAGCGGATATTTTCAGGGCCGTGTTCAACCACATATTTGATGGTCTCCTTATTGGATAAACTACCGCCAACATTAATGGTATCTTCGATATGTGACTGGAATGAATCGTCACCGCTAAGTACGGCAGATACGCCCCCCTGCGCATAATAGGTGCTACCATCCATACTGGGGCCTTTGGTGATGATGGCCACACTGCATTGATCGGCTATCCGCAAGGCCAGACTGAGGCCGGCTGCGCCACCGCCGATTATTAGTACGTCATGTTGGAAAGTTATTGGCATGTATTATTTAACTTTATGATTGCGCTAAAATAATGTAAGTTCATTATCCAATTATACTAAATTCAAAAACTTATAAGCAATGGGAACTATAGCTAAATTATTCGGTCACAGCTGCAAGGTGATACGTCGCTTATTAACAAGGGGTTTCGATGAGCGAACGTGAGATAGATCAGGAACTGGTCATTAGAGTACAGCAGGGTGATAACAAAGCATTTGATTTACTCGTACTGAAATATCAGTTGCGATTGTCTAAGCTGGTTTCCCGGTTTTTAAGAAACCAGTCAGATGTGCCTGATGTGGTGCAGGAATCGTTTATCAAAGCGTACCGTGCTTTACCCAACTTTCGTGGTGAGAGTGCGTTTTATACCTGGCTATATCGGATTGCGATCAATACAGCTAAAAACCATCTGGTCTCCCAGTCGCGGAAAAATCCGGCGAATAGCATCGATGTTCAGGATGCGGAAGATTACGGCGCCAGTGAATGGTTAAAAGAATATGCTTCGCCGGAACGAGAAGCTCTGGCTTCAGAACTGGAAGCAACTATTCAGCAGGCGATGGGGGATTTGCCCTCAGATCTGCGCGAGGCGATCACTTTGCGTGAGATAGAAGGATTGAGCTATGAAGATATTGCTGAGGTTATGGATTGCCCGATCGGCACGGTGAGATCACGGATATTTCGTGCACGTGAGGCCATCGATAGCAAGCTGGAACCGATACTTGATGATAATAGTCATAGTGTATCGAACCATTTTGCTTAGTAATGTACTAACTTAATGTTGATGTATGGTTTTATTATAAGCTGGCAATGATAATAATATTTAAATGTGGTTATGGTTATGAGTGATTTGACAAATAAACGTAAAGAAAAAATTTCAGCTTTCCTGGATGATGATATACATCCTGATGAACTGATGTCATTTTCTTTATCGGCTGATCCTGATGATGCGAAGGTCGCTCAACGTTATCAGATAATGGGTGATGTCTTACGTGGTGAGATGAGTGATGCTTCTTTTATCGATGTCAGTCAGGCGGTGAGAGAAGCACTTGCTGATGAGCAGCTCGCTATTGATAGTCGATCAAAACCGGTAAGTTCATCCACCGACAGTAAGGCAGGCCGGTTCGATCTATCGGCCTGGTTTAAACCGGTAGCCGGTATGGCAGTGGCCGCTTCGGTTGCAGTCGTCATGGTGGTTACCCTGTCGGGGCAGGAGAATGGAACGCATGCACCGATAGCAAAAAACATTGATCAACAGCCAGCAGTACAGTTGGCAGCTGATGATAATCAAGAAATGGATAAAAAAGCCACAGAATTAGACCCGCGTCTGGTGAACCAGCATCTGGAGTTCGCCACTCAGGATACTTTGCAGGGCAGATTGCCATATGTCAGAGCAGTTAGTTACGAGGCTGAGAATAAACCAGTAAAGTAAGCCATTAATGCTTTCACTACCTAATACTCTTGTTACTTTATTTCTTTTTTTATTAAGTACAGATAGTTTCGCGGCTGACCTGTTTGACATGTTAAAACGCATGTCAGATGCAGATCAGAACCAAAACTATCAGGGTACCTTCATCTTAAGGAAATCAGATAATCTCTCAACGCTGCATGTGACACATGGTGTCGATGAAAATGGTGTCTGGGAAAGTCTGGAGGCGCTTAATGGCGAGCAACGGAAAGTGCTCAGGCATAACAATCGGGTCATCTCCATTTTTCCGGATCGTGCCATAATTACTATTCGCCATAATTCTAAAAAACAGTCATTGCATCCTCAGCTGCCTGAAAATATCGAGCAACTCGAGCAATTTTATTCAATGAGCCGTCTTGAAGATGACCGTATAGCCAATCACATGAGTCTGGTTGTTGATCTGCTGCCTAAGGACGAATACCGCTATGGTTATCGCTACTGGGTAGACAAAAACACCGGCATGTTGCTGCGTTGTGACCTTGTTGACGAAGACAAGGCGGTTGTCGAACAGATGATGTTTACCTCTCTGGAGTATTTGTCGGTAAAACCTTT
>JBFFVI010000037.1:0-11648 GCA_041570895.1 Gammaproteobacteria bacterium | reverse complement strand
TCATCATAATCCACTTCACCAAGGTGACGAACCGAGATTGCCATATCGCTAGCTGATAGCTTTACAGCGCGATTGAAACGTGTTCGCAAGCAGACAGGTCGATATAAATATTATCCAGCTGCTGCTTACTGTGGGCGACGATAGTAACGGTGATAGCGGTGTATTTACCATTTCTGCTCGGCTTCATGGTAACCGCACCCTCACCCAGATTATCCACATGGCGATTGATGATTTCTATGACAGCCACTTCGAGCTCAACACATGCAAGCCCCATGGCTTTAACAGGAAACTCACAGGGAAACTCCAATAAGGTCTCGCCTTCTTCCAGACTTAAGTCATGGAACTTGATATCTTTATCTTCACTCATAAAATTGCCTTAGGTTTAGGCCTTACTGTTCTCGCAGCTGCTGCTTATACTGCTGATATAGATCCATCACACGCTTCCACATCGGTCCAGCAACGCCGGAAGCAACCATTTCGCCATTCAGACTGATGACGGGTGCAATCTCACGCGTCGAACTTGTCATCCAGATCTCATCCGCATCGAACAGTTCAGCTTCACGTATACCTCTCTCCTCGACTAATATGGTGTTATTTTTTGCGATTTCAATCACCAGGTCACGCGTGATACCGGGTAATAGCTCGCGCCCCACCGGCGGTGTTATCAGTACGTCATCCTTGACGATAAAAACATTGCTCGCTGTACCCTCACTGACCATGCCATTCCTGATCAGGATGGCATCATCGACATTGGCCTCACTCGCCTGATGGCGCAACATGACGTTGGCAACCAGCGAGGTTGATTTGATATCGCAGGCGCCCCACCTGAAATCATTAACGGTAATCACCGATATACCTGCTGACACGACTTCGATATCCGGCGGGGTAACATGTAACACCATGGCAAAGATGGTGCTTGCATATTCTGGCCTGATAGCCAGATCACGTTTCTCATAGACTCCGCGCGAGATCTGCAGATAGACCGCACGGTCCTCACCAGCATTTTTCGCCAGCAGGTCTGAAAATATTTTCGACCACTCGTCGTTGCTATGCGGGTTTGGCAGGCTGATGCGGCGAAGACTGTTCTGCAAGCGATGCAGATGCTCCTCCAGTCGCAACAGCTTATTGCCAAACACCGGGATAACTTCATAAACACCATCACCAAAAAGAAAACCACGATCCATAACGGAGATCGTGGCTTGTTCTGCAGGTAGGAAGTGCCCGTTTAAATAAACGATATTTTCAGAATTATTCAACTGACAAACTCATATTAATGTTAATTGATCATACGCAGAACATAATCTTTAGCGATCTGAAACAGACTGCCTTCAGCAACACTCTCCAGTGCGACCAGAGGTACTGACTGGAGCACATCACCATCCAGAGAGACCTTTACCACACCCACAGGCTGACCTTTGGTTATAGGCGCCTGGATATTTTTATCGATATCCATGGTTGCATCGAGCTTGTCATACGCCCCGCGCGGTATCGTTATGGCAAGCGCCTTAGACAAACCGACTGTTAAGGTTTCAAATTCACCCTTCCAGATTCGTGGCCGGCTCAATACTTCACCTTCGTCATAGAGGGTGTGCGACTCGAAGAAACGGAAGCCATAGTTCAATATTGCCTGACTGACACTTGCCCGCGACTTTTCACTATCGGTACCAAGTACGACTGAGACAACACGCATATCAGAACGCAGTGCAGAAGACACCAGACAGTAACCTGCCGACTCTGTATGCCCTGTTTTCAAACCATCAACCGTTTCATCACGCCATAACAACTTGTTACGGTTGTATTGTTTGATATCATTATAGGTATACACTTTTTCAGCATACCAGGTATAGTGCTCAGGAAACTCACGGATGATAGCCACGGATAACTTCGCAATATCTCGCGCGGTCGTTAGATGCTTTTCATCAGGCCAGCCAGTACAGTTTTCGAAGTTGGTACTATCCATTCCAAGTTGTTTTGCATATTGATTCATCAACTGCACAAAAGCGTCTTCGGTGCCGGCAATGTGTTCGGCCAGAGCGACACTGGCATCATTACCGGACTGAATGATCAGGCCTTTCATCAGATCATGTACAGAGACGCTTGAATTCACTTCGAGATACATCCTCGAACCGCCCATGCGCCAGGCTTTTTCACTTATATCGACCATGTCATCCATGTTTAACCGACCTTCATCCAACTCCTTATAAACAACATAGGCAGTCATCAACTTGGTAATACTTGCTGGTTCGATCTGTTCGTCAGCATTTTTTTCAGCAAGCACCTTACCGCTGGCGAAATCGATCAGTAGATAATTTTTTGCTGCCACTTCAGGTGGCGCAGGCACAGGTAGCGCTGCCGATGAAATAGTAAAATTCATTAACGCGAAAACAAAAAATATTAGCTTTAGGATATTTTTTACTGAATACAGTTTTTGATACATTTTTAAACTCACTTGATTACGACTTAATTCCAATTTATTTTTTTACTTCTATTTTAGTATCATTTACTGGGCAGTACATAGCCGCCGCCGGACTCATATCTTGATGATTTTTATATTGTGGTGATTATTTTGTTTTAGTTGAGTCAACACTTTTTTAGCCACATGGTCGGATGGTAAAGGACCGATCCTCACCCGATATACCGCTGTCCCATTTTTACTCTCTATATGCAACCTGACATCGTTAAAACCCTCTCCCTGTAATTTGCCCAGATGCTGCAAGGCATACTCTTCGCTAGAAAAAGCGGCAACCTGAACGTAAAGTTTATCACCTTCAGAAACCGGGGACTCAACAAATGTTTCACTACGGCGCAGATTCTTGTCTTCTGCAGACGTCACCACACGAATGCTGACGTTTGCGGTCCCTGTTTGAGCTACACCTAGTTTTGTCGCAGCCGCATAAGACAGATCAATGATCCGGCCTTCATGAAAAGGACCTCGATCATTTACCCTGACGATCGCTTTACGATTATTGTCATTATTTGTAACTTCTACATATGCTGGAATAGGTAAGGTTTTATGTGCAGCCGTCATGGCGTACATATCATATTCTTCACCACTCGATGTGCGCTGACCATGAAATTTATTACCATACCATGAGGCGATCCCTTTTTGCTGAAAATCGTCAGCAGACTCCATCACATAATAGGTTTCTCCAAAAACCGTATAACTATCGGGATTACCGTACTTGCTCGCTTTGACTGAAACCGGAACAGCATCTGGAATCTCATGCCACTGTTTTGAGTAATTAGCTGGTGCACTATCCTTAATTTCGCCACATGAACCTAATGCCAGGAAAGATATTATAAACAGTAATAAATGAACACTTCGCCGCTCATTGCAACAAAGAGACAGCCATCCATTTTCAGCAAGCAGCATATTTAGCTTCATAACAGTCAGTTCTTAAGTTCTTCACTCAACTGAAAAACCGCCATCGCGTACATCTCATTATGGTTGTATCGAGTGATGACATAAAAATTCTTCAACCCCAGCCAGTGCTCATCACCTTTTTTTCCTTCCAGTGTCAATAATGTTGCCAGCTGTTTATCATCAAAACCAGCTTTTGGAGACTGCTTGATCGTAACGCCCTGCTGCTTGAACTGAGCGATACTTTCATATGGCTTTAACTTATTTTCACCTTTAACAACCGAAGTGTTTTTCACCACCGCCTGGTGCGCGACCGTGTCACCCGGTTGCCAGCCATGCTCGCTAAAATAATTTGCCACGCTGCCGATAACATCGGGAACACTGTTCCACAGGTCTCGTTTGCCATCACCATCGAAATCCACCGCATAACGACGATAACTACTGGAGATAAACTGCGGCATACCCATCGCCCCGGCATACGAGCCCGTCATCTCATCGACATCAATATGTTCTTCTTTTGATAACAGTAAGAATTGTTTTAATTCACTCTTGAAAAATTTACTGCGTTTTGGATAATCAAAACCCAGTGTGGTCAGAGAATCAAATATTGTATATTTACCTGTATGCTTGCCGTAATATGACTCAACGCCGATGATCGCCGTGATTATCTCTACTGGCACGCCATATTCTTTTTCTGCACGAGCTAAAGTTTCCTTATGCTGCTGCATAAACGCCTTACCTTTAGCGCTCCGCTTAGAGGTAACAAAAATAGGCCGATACTGCTTCCAGGTGAGTTCTTTTTCAGCCGGCTTTGCTATCGACTCGAGGACATTATCCAGTCTTTTAGCAGTAGCAAATTTTTGCTCCAGGTAAGCGCGATCAAACTGATGCTGTTCTACCATCTCATCGATAAACTGTTTCACATCTTCTCGCTGCGCATAATTCACACTGGCAACTGCCTGCGTGCTTATCAAAGAAACCGACGCAATAACAAACAATATTATTTTTAACACTTTTTGACTCACTCTTATTTTTATAAAATTCATACTAACTATCATTCCATTTTAACTATAGATCCAAAAAACTAACTCTTCATTATTTTGTCACAAGTCGCCGATGTGTACTGATAGACATCAACATGCCAAAACCCGCCATCAATGTCACCATCGATGTACCGCCATAACTGACCAGCGGCAAAGGCACACCAACAACCGGTAAAATACCTGAAACCATACCAACATTCACGAACAGATAAACAAAAAACGTCATGCTCAGACTGCCGGCCAATAATCGCCCAAAACTATCCTGCGCAGTTGCCGCAATATACAGACCCCGAATAATGATGAACGCATAGAGTGACAATAAAACTATAGCGCCCATAATACCAAACTCTTCAGCAAATACCGCATAGATAAAGTCGGTTGTTCGCTCTGGCAGAAAATCTAACTGCGACTGCGTACCATTTAACCAGCCCTTGCCATAGATACCACCAGAACCGATCGCTATCATCGATTGAATAATGTGATAACCAGATCCCAGCGGGTCACTTTCAGGATCGAACAATGTCAACACTCGTTGCTTCTGATAGTCGTGCATAAATTGCCACAACACCGGGATCAGTGCCAGTATACCGATGATCGCACCAAACAGAATCCGCCAGCGAATACCGCCAAAAAACACCACGAAAAAACCAGCTGCCGCGACCAGCAAGGCGGTACCCAGATCAGGTTGCTTGGCAATCAACAGGGTCGGCAAAATCACCAGAACCAGTGAAATAATCAAGGCACTCACTTTTGGCGGAAAAGGTTTTTCGCATAGATACCAGGCAAGCATCATCGGTGTAACCAGCTTCATCATCTCTGAAGGCTGAAAACGAATCACGTAGAGGTTTAACCAGCGTTGCGCCCCCTTACCGACATCACCCGCAACGAGCACCAGAACAAGCAGCACGATACCCAGAGCAAAGAGCCACGGCGCCCAATGATATAGCTGATGCTGTGGAATTTGCGCGACAAAAAACATCACCGCAAAAGCCAGCGACAGTCGAATCACCTGACGCTGCACCAGCTCGATAGAACCGTCCGAAGCACTATATAAAATACCTAATCCTGCGGCCATCAACAGCAACAGCCCAGCCAATAGCACCGGATCGATATGCAACGACTGCAAAATTCGTGCAGTCTTGCTCTGATAATCTGATTCAAAAAATTGTGTGCTGCTGCTATACATGTTTTTATTAACTAATCACTGCTCTCATACTATTACTGATATTTTTACTAATGAAGATGCTCTGTATGCACCAGGTTTTTTACAATGATATTTTCTATACCCGGCTCATCGTCTAACTTCGATAAATCTGTCGTGTATTTTTCCATGTAACGCTTGATCAGGTCTCTTGCAATGGGCGCCATATTACTGCCATGCTCCCCATTCTCTGCCACCACAGCTACCGCCAGCACCGGATCTTTAACTGGGCCAAAACCAATAAACAGACCATGGTCACGAAGCTTCCTGGCCACGGTCTCTTCATCGTACTCTTCATCCTGGGCAATGCCGAATACCTGTGCTGTACCGGTTTTTCCGGCCATTTTAAATTTCATCCCCCAGCCCGTTGCACGCGCTGTGCCCAAGGTGCCATGCACGACTTTTTTCATCGCAGCGAACATTACATCCCAATGATTCTCGCGACGTAATTTGATCATAGTCTTAGATGGCTCGCGTGTCTTAATCGTATCATCTTCAGACATATGCACTTCTTTAAGCAGCCTGGGCACGATCTTTTCCCCACGACTAGCCAGTGCTGCCGTTGCAACTGCCAGCTGCACTGGCGTACTCAACATATAACCCTGACCAATTCCAGCGATCAAGGTTTCACCCGGATACCATACTTTTCCCTGTTTTTGCTTTTTCCAGTCGGTAGAGGGCAATAAACCCTTTCGCTCGCCAATCAGATCGATACCGGTCTTTTCACCAAAACCGAACTGGGCGAGAAAATCATGCATATTATTAATACCCATGCGATAGGCCAGCTCGTAAAAATACACGTCACAGGACTGCTCCATCGCTACGCTGAGATCGACCATGCCATGACCTTCTTTTTTCCAGTCACGGTACTTCCTCTCAGTATCATCACCGGGCAATAAGTAGTGACCTTTACAATAAAGCGATTCTTTGACACCAAATCGTCGTTGTTCTATACCCGCCAGACCAATAAACGGTTTGAATGTTGAGCCCGGCGGGTACTGTCCAAATAATGCACGATTAAATAATGGCTTATAAGCGCCATGTTGTAGCGCTTCATAATTTTTATGGCTGATCCCATGGACAAACATATTAGGATCATATCCCGGTTTGCTGACAAACGTCACCACTGCCCCGGTGTGAGGTTCGATCGCAATAACGGATCCTGCAAAATCACCCAAACCATCCTCAGCTATACGTTGTAACTCTATGTCCAGATTCAATATCAGGTCATTACCCGCGACCGGAGGCACCTTGTCGAGCACTCGTAAGACTCTGCCCTGCGCATTAACCTCGACTTTTTGCCTACCCACCCGGCCATGTAACTCAGCTTCATAATATTTTTCCAGCCCAGTCTTACCGATGTGCGTGGTCCCCCGGTAGTTACCGACATCGATAACGACCAGTTCTCGCTCGTTGATGCGACCGACGTATCCGACCGCATGCGCAACACTCTCACCATAAGGATAATAACGACTTAATCGGGCATTAATGTCGACACCAGGAAAACGGTGGCGATTAACCGCCAGACGAGCCACTTCATCTTCATCGAGCCGGCTGCGCAGCGATATCCGCTGAAATGAACGACGAACCAGCAATTCTTCCTTAAAACGCTCAATCTCAGCTTCACTTAAGGCAACGATCTCACCCAGCCCTGTTAAAGTGGCACCCATATCATCAACCTGCTCAGGAATGATCTCAAGGTGGAAAGTGGGTTTATTTTCCGCAAGAATAATCCCGTTGCGATCGTAGATTAAACCGCGTGTAGGCGGCAACTCCATCAAACGGATGCGATTATGCTCTGATAAGTCAGCAAAATGCGCATAATCAACAATCTGCAGCCATGCCAGACGAAACAATAATCCCCCCAGCATCAGCATGCATAGAATGGCTGCGACGATGGCGCGAAATTTGAATATACTCGCCGCGTACGAATGATCAGAAACATGTGACCGATATGGCATAGGTGAAAATTACAACTCAAAAAGAGATTTTATTATTATTATTTGTAGATTCGGAACAAAAAACGCTTAATAAAACAAAATAACAGAAATATGTTCACAATTATATAGTGTTTCAGGCGTTTCAGGCTCGACAATTTCTCAACAATCGATAGAATCCCCTAAGGTAATAAAAAGGGACTGTTTGTAGGGCACTAGATTCTGCCTACAGACTGACAAAAATAGCTATAAGTCACTGAATAATAAAAAACTACAAGTGACAGGATACCATTATGAAATTAATCCTGATTGGGGCACCCGGTTCGGGCAAAGGCACACAGGCCAAGTACTTAACTGAAAAATACCATATTCCACTGATATCGACAGGTGATCTGTTGCGTGCTGCCGTTGCTGCACAGACACCGCTCGGTCGTCAGGCTAAAACCATCATGGATGCCGGTCACCTGGTACCCAACGATATCGTCATCGGCATGATACGTGAGCGCATTACTCGCCCGGATGCCGACCAGGGTTTTGTACTCGACGGTTTCCCACGCAACCTGGCCCAGGCCATTGCTGTCGACAATATCCTGGATAAATTAGGCAGGCCTATCGACGCTGTTTTACAGTTCGATGTTGATGCGGAAATGCTGATACAGAGGATGATCGGCCGCCTGACCTGTATTTCCTGTGGTGCATTATTCAATATATTTACCAAACCACCGACGCTTGATGACAAATGTGACGAGTGTGGCGGCACCCTGCATCATCGTTCAGATGATAATGAAGAGACCATCGAAAGACGTTTGCAAATCTTTGAAACCTTAACGCAGCCATTAAGTGACCATTACAAACATAAAGGCATATTACATATCGTAGAGGCCCATGGCGACGTCAGCGAGGTGACCAAACGCGTCAAATCTGCATTACGCGGACTACGTCCAAAACGTACGCCGGTAAAACCGATGCTTGAACCGGTCGTCGTACCAGGTAAAAACGCCAAACCTGAAGTCAGCCATGTCAAGGTTGAAGAGCGTGAATTGAAAATACGTCCACGTAAAAAAATCAAAACACTGACCGGTAATACCCGAATTAAAAAGCTGGAAATTAAAAGACAGCTGCCTGAAGTTGTGCATAAAAAATCCATAAAAGCTGCAGCGAAGAAAAAAGCTGACGATGCTAAAGCAGCGGCTGATGCAAAAGAAGCTGATAAAATTCTTGATAAGCAACTCAAACAGCTAGAAGCAGAATTAAAACAGACCAAAGCTCAGTTAAAAGAAGCCTCTAACGCTGAAAAAGCGCTTATCAAAGCGGATAAAGAGAAAGATGCGGCGCTCAAAAAAGCACTTAAAGCGGAAACGGCTAAACTGAAAAAGAGTAAAAAATAGCCTGATCGCATCGCTCACGACTATAAAAAACTAAAAAGCCTCGAATTATCGAGGCTTTTTTTATAACGCTGGACTGGCGATTCCAGGCTATGCCTGTGACTGTTCTTTCGCCTGATGCTCAGCCACCTCCTTGCGCACCATATCCATATCCAGCTCTTTGGTTTTAGCAATGATCTCTTCAAGCCCACTCTCTGGCAACATGCCCGCCTGTGAAAATATCGCAATCTGGTCACGAAATATCATCAATGTTGGAATTGAACGAATCTGGAAACTTGCCGCCAGCTCCTGCTCATCTTCTGTATTAACTTTAGCAAAAACAACATCATCATGTTTTTCAGAAACTGCATCATAAATCGGTGCGAAAGATTTACAGGGCCCACACCAGGGTGCCCAAAAATCAATAATAACGATCTCATTATTAGCAATGGTGTCCTGCAAATTATCTTTTGTTATCTTTACTGTAGCCATGTTATCTGTAACCTTGCTCTTTTGAGCATTGAATAAAACCCTATTTTAAACCATTCTGCAAGTTTGCGGTTCAAACTAATCCACCACTAAGCTAAATCCAGAGGTTGCTGGCAGACGCGGCATCATTATTTCAGGATAAGGACCGGTTAATGCAGCGAGGAAAGCCACGATATCCTTCACATCTTTATCTGACAAGTCTTTATTCAACTGTGTTTTCGCCATGACTCTAACCGCCTCGGATAGATCATTGACCGAGCCATTATGGAAATATGGTGCCGTATCGGTGATGTTCCGCAAGGTGGGAACGCGGTACATATGCGCATCAGCGGCATTGCGAGTTGCACTTTCACGACCTTTATCAGCACTTAACTTATATCGATCGTTATATTTGTTGTCGGTGAAAGTAGGAAATTTCGCATAAAAACCCTGACCAAATTCCATTTTAGGACCGTTGAACGCCCCGCCGGAATGGCATGATGTGCAACCAGTGGCTGCAAATGTTTCCATGCCACGAACCTGCTCTGCAGTCATGGCTTTTTTGTCGCCTTTCACATATTTGTCATATGCGCTATTCGGTGTGATCAAAGTACGCTCAAAGGCAGCAACTGCTTTAGCCGCATTATCGACAGTCTTGGTTTCTTTACCAAAGGCTTCATCAAAATCAGGTTTGTAACCGGGAATAGCACGTACTTTGTCCATGGCTTGCTCGATTTCAGAAACGCCCATCTCTACAGGATTAGTCACCGGTCCTTTTGCCTGGTCTTCTAGCAGGTCGACGCGACCATCCCAGAACTGCACTGAATGAAAAGCTGAATTCCAGACGGTTGGCGCATTGCGCCCCCCCGTTTTACCATGAACGCCCATGGAGAAGGTACGACTGTCATCGCCGCCTTCCATCACGTTATGACATGAGTTACATGACACCGTACCGGTTGATGAAAATCGCGGATCCATAAACAGCATCTTGCCAAGCGTTACTTTAGCCGCTGTGGTTGGGTTATCTTCAGGAGCGGGAGCGACCTCGGGCAGAGCTTCCCAGCTAGCCAATACTGGCGCACTGGCGATCATCAATACCGCAATGGCTGTACTCATTAAATTTTTAGTATTCATGGGAATTCCTCTTCACTGATTAATTCTTAAAAATAGACTGGCTCTAATTTTACAGTGATTTTAAGTATATCACCAATAACTAATATTGGTGTTGGTCTGAACACGGTTTTTAACAAAAAAACCGTAAATAACGATCAAAAATTGACAGTAAAGAGAATTTCCGGATACGTCGTTGAACAGTCGGTAAATGCGGCACAATCTTTATATTCTTCATAAACGACCCCACCACCAATATAGACACGATTATCAGTAGAGAAATAAGCGCCCGCCCGGTAACCATATGAATCTCGATCATCCAGATCGATGCCTTTGTAGTCACCAAAATAAGTTCGACGATAAAAAGCGCCAACATAGGGTTTTATAACTTTCGGCTGGGTAAACACATACCTGATTTGCGGACTGACTTTTGTAATCGAAGGCTCGCCTGAGAACCAGTGCTGCAGGTCAATACCGAGTTCTAATCCACGAACCACATAATATCCAACACCGACACCGAGGATGACATAATTATCATTAAAGGCACTACCTGAACCCAGAACAACGCCGACACTTGTTGAATTTTTTGAAAACGCTGTACCTATACCGCCCGTGCCTGCACTTGCAGCCAGGCCAGACTTACTTGCGCACAGTAATATCAATAAAACCACAAATTTATTTATCGTTCTCGAATTCACTATACCGTCCTCATATATAATTTAAACACAGTTTAACATCTGGTAATGCCACGTAATCTAACTTCTGCTGCCATATAGATCACGGTACAGACCGTCTCTACTTATCAGGTCCTGATGATGGCCTTCATCGATGATCTTACCCGCATCAAACACCAGCACCCGATCAGCCTGGCGCACCGCGCTCAGACGATGCGCGATGATCAGTGTTGTACGGTTTTGCAAAAAGGCGTGCATGGCTTCATGCAATAAAGCTTCGGTTTCAGTATCAAGCGACGAGGTCGCCTCATCCAGGATCACCACTTTAGGGTCAGCAAGTATCATACGTGCTATCGCCAGGCGCTGGCGCTGACCACCCGATAACCTGATACCACTACGCCCGATGATACTGTCTAACTGTTCAGGCATGTCTTCGACAACTTTACGCATCTGCGCTATTTCCAGACTTTGCCAGATAGCCTCATCAGTA
>JBFFVI010000036.1:0-11991 GCA_041570895.1 Gammaproteobacteria bacterium | reverse complement strand
ATCGTTTATTAATGGTTTTGTTTCTATCGATGATGTTATTAGCAAATAACGTCTTCGCCTTAAATTTACAACAGGCGGAACATCTTGCAGTGCAGGCTGACCCTGCCATTGAGAAATTTAAAGCGACATCACTCTCTTATGAAAATGCATCCATTGCAGACGATACCTTGCCTGATCCAAAATTACGTTTAGGTGCGGTCAATGTCCCAGTTGACACCTTTGATCTTGAACAGGAGCAGATGACGCAATTGAAGATCGGTGTTCAGCAAAACTTTCCGCGTGGTAATTCACTGGCTTTAAAACAGCAGCAGTCACAATTTCTATCGCGTTCCGCTCTGGCCAGTGCAGATGATGCCTCACTACAAATCATTAGAGATGTTCGTGAGAGTTATTTAAATCTATATTATGAGATATCTGCTTACCAGATCATAAGAGAAACGCGGCATCTGTTTTCCGAACTGGTTAGGATCACCGAATCAAACTACGCTGCCGGCCGTGTTAATCAACAGGATGTGGTACTTGCCGGTTTAGAGTTATCACGACTTGATGATCGTTCTACAAAGATACAGACGAGTGAAGAAATGCAGCGTGCGAGACTTTCACAGTGGATAGGCGATATTGCCTGGAATACTATCAGTGCAGAATTTCCTGTATTGCCCGATCTGCCCGAAGATATCGACTTAAATCAGATCATCCCACAGCATCCATTGGTGCGCGCTGAAAATGAAAACGTTAATGCCAGTAAACAGATGACGGAGATGGCTCGCCAGGAATATAAACCAGGCTGGAGTCTATCGATCGATTATGGTTATCGTTCCGGTAACAATCCTGACGGCAGTGAACGAGCTGATTTTGCGAGTGCATTGGTCAGCATGGATGTGCCACTGTTTACCGCTAATCGTCAGGATAAAACGGTCGCCTCGAATGAACAAAAAATCGCTGCTGCACGTTATGTAAAAGATGATCGATTGCGACAGCTAAAACAGATGTATGATAAAAATATGCATCTATGGCAACGATTAGGTGAGCGTGAAGAGTTATATAAAACGAGTTTATTAACTGCCGCGACTAATAACTCGAAGGTTGCGCTAAACGCTTATCAGAGTGGTGTTTCGGAATTTAATACCCTGATGCGGGCGAGAATAACTGAGCTGGATGTGCGTCTGGAAGATTTGCGTATCCGAGTTGATCGGTTGATCGCTCAAGCACAATTACTTTATGTCGTTGGCGATTCTAGTGGAGAGAACAAAAATGAAATTTAATAACAGGTATCTGAAATTATTATTGCCAGCCGAATGCATTTCATTTATTTCTGTAACAATCATCATGGCGTTATTGATGACAACTTTTTCTGCCGCTGCTGTAGCGGATGAGGAAAAGAAGATCATGTACTGGGTGGCACCGATGGACCCTAATTACCGACGTGATAAACCGGGTAAGTCTCCGATGGGTATGGATCTGATTCCATTTTATGAGAGTGCTGATGCAGATGCCAGTACGGTTAGCATCTCGCCGGTCGTAGTTCAGAACCTTGGTGTGAGGACAACCGACGCAGAATTAACGCGATTGTGGCGCGGTATCGATACTGTCGGTTACGTAGATTATGATGAATCAAAAGTCAGTCACATCCATCTGCGCACAGAAGGCTGGATCGAAAAACTTGCCGTCCAGTCAGAAGGCGAACGTGTTAAAAAAGGCGATTTTTTGTTTGACGTGTACTCACCTAAATTGGTCAATGCTCAGGAAGAACTGGTCACCGCCCTGTCTTCAGGTAACAAGGGACTTATCCGGGCAACCAAGGAGCGCCTGTCTGCCCTGGGTATTTCAGATAAACAGGTACAGCAACTGCAGAAAGATAAAATAGTCAAACAACGCATTTCTATCTATGCCCCGCAGGATGGCGTGGTGTCAACGCTACCGGTGCGTGAAGGTATGTTTGTTACTCCTTCGATGAAGGTGATGACCCTCGGTGACTTATCCAGTGTCTGGTTGCTGGCAGAAGTGTTTGAGCGTCAGTCGCAATGGGTCGAAGTGGGACAGGAGGCTGAGGTTAGCCTGTCATATATCCCGGGTAAAATCTGGCGGGGTCAAGTTGAGTACATCTATCCCAGTCTTGATCCAAAAACACGCACCTTGAAGGTACGTTTACGTTTTGATAATCCAGGTGAACGATTAAAACCCAATATGTATGCCAACGTAAAAATATTCGGTGGAGCAAAAGAAAACACCATTGTTATTCCACTCGAAGGTTTGATTCGAACCGGTCGCGAAGAACGGGTAATTATTTCGCTGGGCGAAGGCAGGTTTGAAGCACGTCAGGTGATGGCGGGTATCGAGAGTGGTAATTATGTCGAGATTCTCCAGGGTGTTACAGCGGGAGAACAGATCGTTACTTCTGGACAGTTTCTGATTGATTCCGAAGCCAGCATGCGTGGCAGTATTACCCGTATGACTGATGACTCGATGAAAGTCGATGCAATGAAAGACGGAGCGATGTAGTCATGATAGAAAAAATCATCGACTGGTCGATCAACAACCGCTTCATGGTGGTGATGCTGACCATCATTACTGTTGGTATGGGCATCTATGCGGTCAAACAAACACCTCTGGATGCTTTGCCCGATCTATCCGACGTTCAGGTCATTATCAAAACCAGCTACCCCGGGCAGTCACCGCAGGTGGTTGAGGATCAGGTGACCTATCCATTAACTACAGCGATGTTATCGGTGCCTAAAGCCACTAATGTGCGTGGTTATTCATTTTTTGGCGACTCTTATGTCTACGTTATCTTTGAAGATGGCACCGACCTGTACTGGGCACGATCACGTGTGCTGGAATACCTCAGCCAGGTAGCAAGTAAATTACCGCCGGATGCTCGTCCGGAGCTGGGACCGGATGCGACCGGCGTAGGCTGGGTGTATGAGTACGCCTTGGTCGATCGAACCGGCGAGCATGATCTGTCACAGCTGCGCAGTATCCAGGACTGGTTTCTTAAATACGAGTTGCAGACCGTCGCCGGTGTTTCTGAAGTGGCCACCATCGGCGGTATGGTAAAACAATATCAGGTGGTGCTCGATCCTGATAGTCTGCGCGCCTACAATCTGCCGCTGGCAAAAGTCAGGCAGGCCATCCAGCGCGCTAATCAGGAAACCGGCGGTTCAGTCATCGAGATGGCCGAGGCTGAATACATGGTCCGTGCAACCGGTTATATCGATGACCTGGAAGATCTTCGTCATGTCCCGCTGGGCGTCAATGAGCAGGGCACACCGATCCTGTTAAAGGATGTTGCACAGATACGTCTTGGCCCGCAGCTACGTCGTGGCGTGGCTGAACTCGATGGTGAAGGGGAAGTCGTCGGTGGTGTTATCGTCATGCGCTATGGTGAAAATGCCCTGACCACAATCAATAATACCAAGGCAAAACTTGCCGAGTTATCTCGAGGTTTGCCGGCGGGTGTGGAGATCGTCGAGACCTACGATCGTTCGGCGCTGATCAAACGTGCAGTGAAAAACCTCAATGGCAAACTGGTAGAAGAATTCATTATGGTGGCCCTGGTGTGTGCACTTTTCCTGTTCCATCTGCGCTCGGCACTGGTCATCATTCTTTCCCTGCCGGTAGGTATACTGGTGGCGTTCATCATCATGGAACGCATGGGTATCAATGCCAATATCATGTCGCTGGGGGGAATCGCTATCGCGATCGGCGTGATGGTGGATGCGGCGATCGTGATGATAGAAAATGTACATAAACATATGGAAGGAATTGAAGTTACTGATGATAATCGCTGGCAGATAATACGTGAGGCCTCATTAGAAGTAGGGCCGCCACTTTTCTTTTCATTGCTGGTCATCACCTTAAGTTTTTTGCCGGTGTTTACCCTCGAGGCACAGGAAGGGCGAATGTTTGCGCCTCTGGCCTACACCAAAACATTTGCCATGGCAGGAGCTGCGGCATTAGCGATCACCCTGGTGCCGGTATTGATGGGCTATTTTATACGCGGCCACGTCACTGCTGAACGAAAGAATCCGGTTAATCGGGTTCTGATCGCGGCATATCGGCCTTTTATTAATATGGTTCTTCGTGCGCCGAAAATAGTACTGAGCGTCATCCTGTTACTGGTGGTAATCGGTTTCTGGCCGCTCACTCAACTGGGCTCGGAGTTCATGCCTGATCTGGATGAAGGTGACCTGCTGTACATGCCCAGCACTTTTCCTGCGGTCTCTGTAGGCAAGGCGCAGGAGTTATTGCAGCAGACGGACAAACTGATAAAAACAGTGCCCGAGGTAAAAAGGGTCTTCGGTAAAGTAGGGCGCGCTGAGACGGCGACTGACCCGGCGCCATTGACCATGATCGAAACTACCATCCTGCTCAAGCCGCATGATCAATGGCGAGAGGGTATGACCGTGGATAAACTTAAAAAAGAACTGGATGAACTGGTTCAGTTTCCCGGTTTAACCAACGCCTGGGTGATGCCGATTAAAAATCGTATCGATATGCAGGCGACGGGCATCAAAACACCGGTAGGCATCAAGATTGCAGGCCCTGATCTGACGGAGATTCAGGAGATCGGTAAACAGATCGAAAAAGTCCTTGAAGATGTTCCCGGTACGGTCTCAGTCTATTCTGAACGGGTTGCCGGTGGACGTTATGTGACGGTTGATATCAAACGCCGAGAAGCGGCACGTTTTGCCCTGAATATTGCTGATATACAGGAAGTAGTGCGCACCGCGCTGGGTGGTATGCGCGTGGCCATGACGGTGGAAGGGCTGGAGCGTTATCCGATCAATGTGCGTTATCCGCGTGATGTCCGCGACTCTCTGGAAAAACTGCGTAATCTACCGGTAGTGACACCCGCTGGTGCTCGCATACCGTTGGCCGAGGTGGCGAATATCCGTATCGACAGTGGACCGGGTTTGATCAAAACGGAGAATGCGCGGCTTAATGGCTGGATATACATCGATATAGAAGGTCGTGACCTCGGCTCTTACGTTGAAGATGCACAGCAGACCGTAACCGACAAGATCCAGTTGCCGCCGGGTTATTCGATTTCCTGGTCCGGTCAATATGAGTATATGGTACGTGCGATCAAACGCCTGACAACCGTGGTACCGATAACCCTGGTCATCATCGTGCTTTTACTCTATCTGAATTTTCGCAACTTAACCGAAGTGGCGATTATTATGGGGACGTTACCATTGGCGCTAATCGGTGGCTTCTGGTTATTGTATTTACTCGAGTACAATATGTCGGTTGCCGCTGGCGTCGGTTTTATCGCGTTGTCCGGCGTCTCGGTCGAGATCGGCGTGGTCATGCTGGTGTATCTGAATCAGGCATTAGAAAAACATCGTGTCGCGGCGATAAACTCAGGGACAGAGCTAACGGTAGATGAGATTCGCTCCGCCGTTATCGACGGTTCATTATTGAGAGTTCGTCCTATCATGATGACGGTGGCAGCCACTATCGCAGGTTTATTGCCTATAATGTTTGGCAGCGGTACCGGTTCTGAAGTGATGCGACGAATTGCAGCGCCGATGGTCGGCGGTATGGTAAGTGCCACCTTGTTGACGCTAGTGGTTATTCCAGCAGTATTTTTATTGTGGAAGAGTATTGGTTTAAAACAACAAGCTTAATAACTATTACATTTTTTCATCCAAAGTAAGGAAGGATCTTAAGCGTATAAGTTAGAATAAAGTTTAAAGACATTTTGTCATCCTGACGCAAGGAAAGATCTTAAGCTTCTTAAGTGAGAATAAAGGTAAAAGACAGTTTGTCATCCTGACGTAAGGAAGGATCTTAAGTTTATTAAGTTAGAATAAAAGTTAAAATAATTTACGTGACTTTATAATTAGTTACGTTTCTAAAGAGTGACGTGGTGATAATTAATAATGACAATCAAAATTGAATATTTTACTGATGTTTTATGTGTCTGGGCTTATGGCGGGCAGGTTCGCATCGATGAACTAAAGCGCGATTTCGCTAAAGATATCGAAATCGAATATCGTTTTATACCGATTTTTGCCGCCGCCAAAGAACAGATCAGACGCGTGTGGAAAACTAGAGGTGAATTTGAAGGATTTAATCAGCATCTTCGACAGGTGGCAAAAAACTGGGATCACGTTCCCGTCTCTCAGGATCTGTGGACGAAAGTTGTACCCGAGTCATCAACTCCAGCACATCTGTATCTTAAAGCGATTCAATTGCTGGCGAGTCAGAGTGAAATTTCTGATCTGCCGTTAAAAGAATTAAATGGCAGAACACTTTTTGAGGAAGCGATCTGGTTATTCAGGGTGGCTTTTTTTCGCCAGGGTCTGGATATTACTCGTAGCGTTGTGCAGGATGAAATTGCACAGCAGCTGGAGCTGCCGCTTAAAAAAATTCATTACTTGATCGACTCTGGCCAGGCGCATGCTGCCTTGCATCTCGACGAGGAGGCCAGGGATAACTATAAAGTGCCCGGCAGCCCAACCCTGGTTTTAAATGAGGGCAGGCAGTTACTCTATGGTAATGTGGGATATCGTATTATCGAAGTTAATGTGCGTGAACTGTTGCATAATCCAGATCAGGGAGAAGCCAGCTGGTGTTGATTGAGTTTTTCGCTTATTGGCGTTTTTCTAAATTGCCGTGCTAATTTATTTAAAACAAACCGCTTAGTAAGGCGTTAGGTGAATAAATAATTAAAGCTGCGGCGACAAATAAGATCATTTTCTGCATGATTTTAGCTTATGCAAAAATGCCATTGAGGTACAAAGAGTATAAATAAAACGACTGCGCAGGAACTTATGCAGTTTTTTAAATTCTGACAGTTATAAGTATTCATAGGTAAATGACTGGTGAATAATGAACATATCTCTGCAAGTGCATCAAATTTAAAAGATCCCATCTGTGGCATGGATGTCACTATCAAAAGTGAACACCATCTACAGCATAATCATCATGATTATTATTTTTGCAGTTCGTATTGCAAGGATAAATTTGCTGCCTCGCCCGAAATCTATCTAAACCCTGTACCTTCAAATAAAAGCAGCTGCCATGATGATAGCTGCAGTCTGGCATCAGCTACCTACACCTGCCCGATGCATCCTGAAGTGGAACAGCAGGGACCGGGTTCCTGTCCTAAGTGCGGCATGGCGCTGGAGCCTAAAGGCTTGCCGGTGGTAGCAAGTAAAGTTGAATACAGCTGTCCGATGCATCCTGAAGTTGTGCGGGATCATCCTGACAGCTGCCCGAAATGTGGCATGGCGCTGGAAGCAAAAACCATCACTGCTGAAGAAAAAAATGAAGAGCTGATCGATATGACGCGGCGCTTCTGGATCAGTGCCGTGCTTGCCTTACCGGTTTTTATTCTGGCGATGATCGCCGACATGATGCCTGCCTTACTGCCTGATGTTTTATCCATGCAAGGTGTACAGTGGATCGAGTTTGCCCTGGCCTCGCCGGTCGTACTCTGGGGTGGCTGGCCGTTTTATCAACGCGCGGTTCGGTCCATTGTCAGCTGGAACCTGAACATGTTTACCCTCATTGGTCTGGGTGTCTCGGTTGCCTGGATTTACAGCACGGTGGCTTTGCTGGCACCGGGAATATTTCCACCACTGATGCAGATGGAAGGCGGACTGGTTCATGTGTACTTTGAAGCCGCCGCGGTGATCACTGTGCTGGTGCTGTTAGGGCAGGTGCTGGAGTTACGCGCACGCAGCCAGACCAATATGGCGATAAAAATGTTACTAGATCTGGCGCCGAATACGGCTCGTATCGTGCGTGCTGATGGCAGTGAAGAGGATATCTCATTAGAGCAAGTGGCTGTCGGTGATGTCTTACGCATCAGGCCGGGTGAGAAAATCCCGGTTGATGGCACGGTGACCGATGGCAGCAGTTCTGTTGATGAATCCATGGTGACAGGTGAAGCGATACCGGTTGAGAAAAATCAGGGTGAGCCTGTCATCGGTGCCACGGTCAATGGTACCGGCAGTCTGTTGATGCGCGCTGAAAAAGTGGGCGCCGATACCTTGCTGTCGCAGATAGTTCAGATGGTCAGTGAAGCACAGCGTTCGCGTGCGCCGATTCAGAAACTGGCTGATATGGTTGCCGGTTATTTTGTGCCTAGTGTCGTGCTGGTCGCCGTTTTAACCATGCTCGTCTGGCTGATCTGGGGGCCTGAACCACGCCTTGCCTATGCTATGGTTAATGCCGTGGCGGTATTGATCATTGCCTGTCCCTGTGCGCTCGGGCTGGCGACACCGATGTCGATCATGGTGGGAACCGGCAGAGGGGCTAGCATGGGGGTATTGATTAAAAATGCAGAAGCGCTGGAAATCATGGAGAAAGTGGATGTCCTGGTGGTTGATAAAACCGGCACCCTGACTGAAGGCAAGCCCAAACTGGTTACGCTTAAAACTGTTAATGATTTTTCTACAGCTGAAGTGCTGGCGATGGCTGCCAGCCTCGAGCGTTCCAGTGAGCATCCTCTGGCGGAAGCGATTGTTCAGGGTGCGCAAGCGCGGAATGTGGAGCTTTCTGCCGTTGAGAACTTTGCTTCGATAACCGGTAAAGGTGTTACGGGTAGCGTCAATGGTTTTAAAGTCGTGCTTGGCAACGTAAAACTTTTGCAGGCTCTGAACATCGATATGGCTGACCTGTCCGAACAGGCGGAAGCCGGTCGAGCCGAAGGCCAAACCGTGATGCTGATTGCCGTCGATGACAGAGCCGCTGGTTTGATCGGAGTGGCTGATCCGATTAAAGATTCCACCGCGGAAGCGATTGCCGCGCTGCATAAAGCGGGTGTCGAGGTGGTGATGCTAACGGGTGACAGTAAAACCACAGCTTTAGCCGTCGCAAGAATATTGAATATCGACAGGCTGGAAGCGGAAGTGTTGCCCGAGCAGAAAGCCAGTATTATCAAACAATTGCAGGCAGAAGGAAAAATAGTGGCGATGGCTGGTGATGGCATCAATGATGCGCCGGCACTGGCGCAGGCCCACGTGGGGATCGCCATGGGTACCGGTACAGATGTGGCCATGGAGAGCGCAGGGGTGACACTGGTGAAAGGTGATCTGCGTGGTGTCGTCCGTGCCCGACGGCTCAGTCATGCGGTAATGAATAATATCCGGCAGAACCTGTTTTTTGCTTTTTTCTACAATGCGCTGGGGGTACCTATCGCGGCAGGTGTGCTGTATCCGGTGTTTGGTCTGCTGCTGTCACCGATGATTGCCGCCACCGCCATGAGTTTCAGTTCGGTTTCAGTCATCGTTAATTCGTTAAGATTGAGAAAAACGAATCTGTGAAGTAAGACTCACTCACGAAACGGATTCTAAAGTCTGATTTACGGATTTTACAGGCGCTGTTTTGTGCTTCCACAAACTTCGGCGTAACTCTGTTTGCTTAGTGGAAATAGTTGATTTTCTAAGGAAAAATGCGGTATGATGCGGTTTCAGTTGGTGCCGAGAAGAGGACTTGAACCTCCACGAGCATAAGCTCACTAGCACCTGAAGCTAGCGCGTCTACCAATTCCGCCACCTCGGCAAGTGCTGAAATTTCACGCAGCGAACTTTACAAGGCGTTAAACCCATTGTCAATTTGTTACTGCTCTATTTATTACCTTATACCTATTTATTATTTGTAGCTTTATATTATGTTGAAAAAAATTAAGAACAAAATCCTCTCTCACTTTGGTAAACAACCCGCGGTTGAAGAGAAACAACAATCTGTACCAAAAGGCCCCCAGGCTAAAACCAGGGGACCGAAAAAACGTAGATCAAAACGTCCGGATAAACGCTCTGCTGATAAGCGTTCACCGGCTAAACACTCTCCTGGTAAACGCTCGAAAAGAATCAAAGACCCTGATGCTAAATCAGAAGCCAGGCGTTATCAGAATCCGGTTGCCAGTCGTACTCTGATTCTTGAAACCATCAGTAAAAACGGCATGATGACTCAGTCATCAATATTTGAAGAGCTACAGGTCAAGCCTGATCAGGAAGAGGGTGTCAGTCGACGCTTAGGCGCCATGGTGCGTGACGGTCAGCTGATACAAAATCGCCGTGGCGGTTATCTGCCGGTTGATGAAAAACATCTTATCCGCGGTCATGTGATCGCACATGCCGACGGTTATGGCTTTTTAGTGCCAGATGAAGGCGGCGACGACCTGTTTTTAAATGCAAAACAGATGCGCGGCGTCCTGCACGGTGACCGTGCTGTCGCCACCGTAGCCGGTGTAGACAGACGAGGTCGTTTAGAAGGTTCGGTCGTCAATGTGATCGAACGAGCCAACACCACGCTGATCGGTCGATTATTTATCGATGAGGGTATCGCCTATATCGTGCCTGATAATAAACGCATCACCGACAATATTCTGATTCCGTCTGATATGTTAGCTGATGCGTCTGCAGGACAGATCGTCAAAGTCGAGATCACCAGTCAACCCACTAAAAAGAGACAGGCAGTAGCGAAAGTTGTCGATGTTATCGGTGAGCATATGGCGCCGGGCATGGAAATCGAGATGGCTATCCATAATCATAGCCTTCCCTATGAGTTTTCTGATGCAGCTGCCAGGCAGGCGGAAAATTTTGGTGACAGCGTAAAAGATGAAGATAAGTTGCAAAATAATCGGCTTGATCTGCGTGATCTTTACCTGGTTACCATCGATGGCGAAGATGCCCGAGATTTTGATGATGCGGTGTACTGTGAACCACGTGATGGCAAGGGCTGGAAGCTGATCGTAGCGATTGCCGATGTTGCGCATTATGTCGATCTGGCTTCACCGCTAGACGAGGAAGCTTACGAGCGAGCTACTTCGGTATATTTTCCTGGCCGTGTTATACCTATGCTGCCAGAGGCTCTGTCTAATGGATTGTGTTCTATCAATCCTGAAGTTGACCGTCTGTGTATGGTCTGTGAGATGTTTGTCAATAATCAGGGTGAGATCGAGAGCTATGACTTTAAAGAAGGCGTGATGCGTTCTCATGCTCGCCTGACCTATACCCAGGTGGCGGATGCACTCGAGGCAGATGACACAGGTGAAGTCGCCGCGGATGTCTACCCTCACATCGCTAACTTAAATGAGATGTATCTCGCACTTTCTGCCGCCAGGATGAAGCGAGGAACCATCGAATTCGATACCACGGAAACGGTTATCAACTTTACTGACGATAAACGCATAGCAAGCATTCGACCTTCGGTGCGTAATGAAGCACATAAAATAATTGAAGAGTGCATGATCTCAGCGAATGTCTGTGCGGCAAAATATATCGCCAAGAGCAAAAATCCCTGTCTGTATCGTGTGCATGAAGATCCTGCGGATGAAAAAATTGAAGATCTGCGCGGTTTTCTTGCTGATCTGAATTTAAAACTGGGCGACCCGTCAAGAAAAATTACTTCGAGTGATTATGCAGAGTTGAGTGAAAAGATAAAGGGGCGTGATGATTTTCACATGATTCAGACCTTGATGTTACGCTCGATGAAACAGGCTATATATAAAGCTGAAAACTCAGGCCATTTTGGTCTGGCGTTAACGCACTATGCACATTTTACTTCACCTATCCGCCGCTATCCGGATCTGCTGGTACATCGTGCACTGAAACATATTGTTCGCAAAGGTAAAGCAGCTGATTATATGTATACACATGACCGCATGATGATCATGGGCGAGCATTGTTCCAACAATGAGCGTAGAGCCAACGAGGCCACGCGAGATGCCGAGTTTGCTCTTAAATGTGAGTATATGCTGGATAAAGTCGGACAGGAGTATGATGCTCATGTTACTGGCGTCGTCGGCTTCGGATTATTCGTCGAACTGGATGAGCATTTTGTTGAAGGTTTAATACACATCACTAATCTTCCGAAAGATTATTATGTGTTTGATCCAAAGACCCATCTACTGGTCGGCGAAAATCGTGGTAAACAATTTGGTCTGAACGATAAAATACGTATCCGTGTCGCCAGGGTTGATATGGATGATCGTAAGATCGATTTTGAATTATTATCGGATGACTAAACAGTTCT
>JBFFVI010000035.1:0-12204 GCA_041570895.1 Gammaproteobacteria bacterium | reverse complement strand
ATGTTACGCTTGTGAAATCACCCGTACCACTAGCGCCCACTGCTGTATTTAGGGTAAGAATTGTATCATCGGATAGATCGCCATCATCAGTGTAATTACCTGTAATGCCTATACCACCTACCAATGCTGCATTAACAACGCCAGTATTAAAACTGAACACCATCGCGCCCAACATCACCATTTTCAAAATTACTCTTACCATCATACCCAGCTCCTACTACTATAAGTTTTTGTTACGTTTATTCTCTAAATTTGCTCACTTTGAGCGGATGCGTTTTCGACTAGCAGCAAAACCCACTAGACCAATTCCCAGTAACGCGAGTATGCCGGGCTCTGGTACCGAAGCGATAGAACCAGCTGACCAGGAAAATGTACTGCCGCTGTTTTCACCCGTGAATGACCACGTACCGGCCGTAGAATCAAAACCATTTCCACTCATAATGCCTATTCCTTGCAGAACCAGGAATGTATCCGGATTATTTGTAAAACCCTTTGTGACAGATGTAAGCTCAAAATTAAACCCATCAATGGTCCAGAAGTCGACTATTGAGCTCACCGCAGTTATACCGTCAAACCCGTCATTGATGCCTAGCACCGGGTCAAACTGAAAGTCAGTAATATTGCCAATCGTACTGGTTATACTTGAGAAGCTGCCAGTTTTACTGTTTACGATAAACAGATTCGGGTTAAAGTCGAGACCAGTAGCAGCCGCAGTACTGGTTGCGTTCCAGTTACTATCAACTGCAATAAAGTTACCACCCATACCTATTTCGCCGGTAATAGGTACTGCCGTAACCCCCATTGTTACACTTAACAGCAACACGCCACACAGCATTTGAATTTTTTGCATAATTTGCTCCCTTTTCTCCCACTAACTCATTGAGTTTTCTATATTTCAGCACAAAATCCTTGCCATACAGTCTATACATGCAGAATTCAAGCCAATATGATTTTTCCTTTTAAATACAGTGGCATACCATTTCAAGCAAGCTTTTCTACTGCTCTTAGTAGAAAAATTTGTCAAATTAACCGACGCATTATTATATAAATGGACTCTTAGCCAGATCTTCTTGGAACATAACCAATTGATTATAAAGATAATCATCATCGTCAAAACTTTATTCTTTGGCTCAGACTTTACTGTAACCAATTGTGACACCTTAACTAAATACATTATCATGACCATAAAGCTGATATCCCCCAAGTGCAAAATACGGCAATATATCTGTATCTCTAGTTATCGATAACATATGATATTTTTTCGCATGATCACTTTAGCTCATCCTTCATGAATCTGCCTTCACCGATACATTACCTCGCTCAGAAATTACTTTATCTATGGATTAAGACGGACGTTATTCTGGCCACAGATTCTGAGCAAAAAACTCAGGACTTGATTACTGTTTATGTGCTGGCCTCACGCTCCTGGACCGACTTACTCGTTCTTGAGCAGGAATGTAAGAAGCTAAATCTAACCAGGCCGCGATCACGCATAAAACACCAAGCATTAAACAAATGGCATCATGTTTATACTGTTGCACACTCACAACCACTAAAAGCCTGGTTAGAACAAAAAACCAAGCGCTCAACGATGCTGGCCGGAATATGCCAGGCATTGAGAGACAACCCTGAGCTTGATGTGCTTTTTGTTCCTGTCGTAATCTTCTGGGGTCGGCCGGTATTAAAACAAAAGCACTGGTTTCGTGTTTTATTTTCTGAAACCTGGGGGTTCGCCGGACGTACTCGGCGCTTTTTTACCATTTTGTTTAATGGCAAAAACACCTTGCTGCAATTTTCACCAGCCATCTCTTTTCGTCAGTTAATCAACCACGACATGCAACCGGACGAAGCGGTTGATCGTTTACAGTTAGCCCTCTCCGATCGGCTTACCGAAATCAAAACAGCAACCTTAGGGCCGGACATCTCACATCGCCGAACCCTGGTCAGAAAATTATTAGCAAACGATTATATTGCCGAGGCGATACAACAACGCTGCAGGAAAGATAATATTTCTGAATACAAAGCGACAAAAATTGCAGAGAATTATCTCAATGAGATTGTCGCTGACCGCAGTTATATCACCATTCAAATCTTGCAACGAATCTTAACCTCGTTCTGGAATAAGTTTTATTCCGGTATCGATGTTAATTTTACTGCTCCACTTAAACAGCTCGCTTTATCCCACGAGCTGGTTTACGTTCCTTGCCATCGAAGTCATATCGATTACTTATTACTCTCGTATGTGATCCACAATGAGGGCCTGGCGATCCCCTACATCGCTGCAGGAAAAAATTTAAACATGCCGGTGATAGGCCCCATTCTCAGAAATGCCGGCGCTTTTTTTATCCGCCGTAGCTTCAAGGGTAACGAACTTTATTCGACCGTCATGTTTGAATATTTAGCCTCACAGATTTCAACAGGCATGCCGATAGAATATTTCGTCGAAGGCGGCCGCAGCCGTACCGGTCGATTGCTCCAGCCAAAACCCGGTATGCTGGCAATGACCATCCGTGCCTTCTTGAAATATCAGCAGAGGCCTATCGCTTTTATCCCTGTATATATCGGTTATGAAAAGATGATCGAAAGCAAATCCTATCTTGCTGAGCTAAAGGGCGATGATAAAAAATCAGAGACATTATTTAGCTCCGTCTGCTCTATTTTTAAGATTCGAGGATTTTATGGGCGTGTAACCACTAATTTCGGTCAGCCCGTTTTACTTAACGGCATATTAGACGAACAAGACCCTAAATGGACATCCGTTGCCTACAACGATTCAAAACGTCCAGACTGGGTAAGACCAGCCGTTGAACATACCTCACATCAGATAATGCAACGCATCAATGAATGCTGCGCGGTTAATGCGATAAACCTGGTATCTTCAGCTTTACTTGCCGCGCCCAATCAGACGATGGATGAAGGTGAATTAATACAGACACTAGAGATTTATATCGATTTAATAAAACACCTGAATTATTCTGATCGTATTACCTTGCCACATCATACTGCGGCGCAACAGATACACCACGCAGAAGCTCTGGGTCTGGTGCATCGAAGAAAACATGAAATGGGCGACTTCATCTACCTGGATAATGCACATGCCGTATTATTAACCTACTACAGAAATAATATTATCCATCTCCTGGTGCTGCCCTCCCTGGTGGCCTGCTGCTTCATCAACGCGGCAACAATCGGCAGAGAAAAAATTACACGATATATAAAGATTGCTTATCTTTTTTTACAATCTGAACTGTTTCTACCCTGGTCATCAGCTGAATTAGAACTCACTATCGACAAATTACTAAAGCATTTATCGGCCGAAGGTATCATCGTCTATCATGAGAACAGCGAAACCTATAGTAAGCCCCGTGTAAGCACCGAGCAACATGCGCAGATCACGACGCTGGCAAAAGTTATTTCACCGGTTCTCGAGCTTTACTACATGATCTTTGCCTTACTCGCGGAACACGGCTCTAACACATTGTCACGTGAGCATCTCGAAGAATCATGTTATCTGATGGCACAACGCCTCTCACTGATGTATGAGATAAATTCACCTGACTTTTTTGATAAAAAGTTGATTGCAAACTTCATCAATTCACTAATAAAATTGGGCTATGTTAACGTTAATGACTCGGACAAGTTAGAGATAAGCAGCTTTGCAGTGAATGAAGGTCGGCATGCACGCCGTATGTTAGACAAAAACATGCAATATCACATACTACAGATGCTGCGGACAACAACTAAAAACCTCTAGGTCATACTCTGGACTGCCAAAAATCATGACTAATCAACAGCCGTCTTCTTATCTACTTCGTCTGCAGGCTTTCTACAAAAGCAACCTTTGGCGAGGTCGCTTTTTGCTCGTATTTATCACCATCATTGTGCTGCTCGGCATGATGCGTCTCGCGCTCCCACAGACGATAATATTTGGCTCGACATCATGGTTAAAGAAGCAGGGCATAGAATCTTCCATTGAGTCGATAAATATCGATATCCTCAACGGTACCGTGTCACTGATTAATGCAAAAGGCAGTAAAGGCGGAGAACCTTTATTCAACGTAGGCTTAATTGACATACATTGGCATTGGGCGCCGCTATCAGATAAAACCATCGTCGTAACCAAAGTTACTCTTGATCAATTCACTGTAAAAATTGAACAGTACACTGATAAAATCATTATAGGCGGTGTAAATCTTCCGGTTGGTAATGCAGCAGGCCAATCCTCTGTTGAAGAAAATAAAGACACCAAACTCAAGCCCTGGGCAGCATCGCTTGGCGAGGTCGTATTTACCGAACTAAATATCTGCTATTTACAGCACTCTGCAACTTATCAAGAATCTACCATTGATTCCAGGCGCCTCGATTACTGTATCGATCTTGATGAAATGACCTGGGGTGGCACCATCAGTTATGCCACGGATACCGAGCTGCTGAAGACTGATGACCTGCCATTATCATCTACCGGAGACTTCGCACTCAATGGTTTAACCGTCACCGACAACAAGCTTGGCAAAAAACTACTGGTATCCGCCTCTAACGCGTTAAAAAATGTCGTCATTTCCGGCCTGAACAATATCCATATTGACAGCCTTAACATGTCAGGGCTTTCTGCTCTACAGCGTAAAGATGAAACCCATAAAGATGCCCTTCGTTTTCATCAGCTATCCATCAACGCCATCTCTCTTGTTGATCTTAACTCACTCTCAATCACTGATATAAACATAACTGAGCCGGGTTTATATCTTGTAAAAAATGATGCCCAACAGTGGGAACATCAACAATGGATACCTCAATCACCTGATACTGAAGCGCCCACGAAAAATGTTGAAAATAATCTATCAGATACACCTGATTCTATCTTTAAGGTTTCTATAAACAACATATCCGTGGAGAATAACGATAGCTGCTATTTACAAAAAGATACCGGTCTTTACTATTGTTTTATCTTTGAACGGCTTAACTGGAACGGAAACATACAATATGATACTTCAGTATCGCCGTCCGACGATATTAATCTTCTAGCAACTGGTGACCTGAGATTATCTCGACCAAACATACGTAACCTGGGCATCGATCGCAGCCTGGTTAACTTTTCTTCGTTAGAGTTAACAAAGTTAAACCTTTCTGGCTTGAATTCCATCACCCTGGACGCCTTAAAATTAAGCAACTTTGCCGCCCTGCAACGCAGCAAAGAAACTAATGACAATACCGCTTCATTCGACACACTCATTATAGAGGCTATCAAATACACTAAAAATAATATCTCCATCAACGCTATCGATCTACAAGGGCTCGCCAACACTATCTCTAAAAATACTAACGGCGAGTGGGAACACGACAAGTGGTGGATCACAAACAATAAAACCAGTGCTCCGGACGACATCAGACAAAAAGACAAGGAAACAGATCAAAACAAGTCTGCTTTTATGATCGCCTTAAACAAAGTCAATATTAGCTCTGATAAAAATATACTTTTTATAGACAATAGCACTCAACCGGCAACCGAAGCCGGTCTGCAAAAACTTACTTTTGATATCAGCTCACTCTATAGTGCCAAACCTGATTCAAACAGTCCTTTTAAGTTATACGCCAGGACTTCGCGGCACAGTACTGTCGACATAAAAGGTACTGCCAGACCTTTTGCTGATAAAGTTTCATTTGCTGCTGATGGTAAACTTAAGGGCTTCGATTTACGCGCTGCATCGCCCACCATAAAAAAAGCCATCGGTCACATCATACAAAGTGGACAGTTAGATGCTGATCTCAATCTCAAGGCGGTTGACGGCGTGCTCGACAGTAATATCGCGTTATCCCTGTATCAATTTAAAATCAAGCCCGTCAGCAAAGCCGATGCAGACAAACTTGATAAACTGTTTGGCATGCCTCTAAACCAGACTCTGGTTCTACTGCGGGAAAAAGATGACAGCATCCATCTGGATATTCCTATTACCGGCGACGTAAACAATCCTGACTTTAATCCTATGGACGCGGTCATCAAAGCCACCTCAAAGGCTGCAACCGTTACCTTAATTACGTTTTATACTCCTTATGGGCTGATATATGCTGGCGGCAACCTGGCCTTTAATCTCGCCACCGCGCTTAATTTCGATCCGATAGAATTCAACCCTGGTTCCGCTGAGGTACAAGCCGGTGGCAAAGATCAGTTAGACAAGTTATCAAAATTATTGATCGAAAAACCTCAGGTACATTTAACCCTGTGCGGCATCACTAATCAGCAGGATGTATTAGCACTCTATCCTGATCGTAAAACTGAACAATCGATCGATAGCAGCAAAAACAAAAATATAGCTATTGCTTTCACCAGTGAGCAGACAGCAAAACTTGCTGAACTTGCCAGCGAACGGCAGATAAACAGTAAGAATTATTTAGTCAGTAAACATGGCATTGATCACGACCGTCTAATCTTGTGCGAGCCTGAACATAAAGAGGGTAATGAGGCCGTTTCTGGCGTAGAAGTAAACATCTAGCGTCTCTTTCTTTTCTGTCGTCTTCTCTCTGCCGCTTCTAGTATCTGTAATCTCTCGCTATCATCCGCTTCGCACCAGCTTAGTATTTCTTTAAGCGAACGGCCGCAACCGATACAGATGTCCTGCTCATCGAGACAACAGTTTCTAACGCAGGGGGACGGGATGGTCATCACCGATCATCTATTTAACGCACATTAAAGTAAATTTTTTCTGAAATTTCGTGCCAGGCAGAAACCTGTTTATAAAACTTATTGTAAGAATCATAAATTCTTTGAGCCGCTTTATTTTTTTCTGCTAATTCACTAACCACATCATGTGACAGCTCTTTTAATCGGTTCAATACATCATCAGGCAATCTACGAACATCGACTTTGTGTTTGTTAATCAGGGTGTCCAATGCGGTATTGTTTTTAGCGGTGAATTCCAGAGACATATTCTGATTAACTATCTTGCAGGCATTTTCTACGATACTTTTAAGATCCCTGGGTAAAGCTTCGAATGCTTTTTTATTAATGATCGCTTCCAGGGTGGTGCCTGGCTCATGCCATCCGGGGTAGTAATAATATTTGGCTGCTTTATGTAGTCCAAACGCCAGGTCATTGTACGGACCTACCCATTCGGTAGCATCGATTGCACCGGTCTTCAATGATGTGAATAATTCACCGCCCGGTAGGTTCACTGGCGTACCGCCGGCGCGTTGCAATACTTCTCCACCTAAACCGGGGATGCGCATCTTTAAACCTTTAAGGTCATTGACATTGTTAATCTCTTTATTGAACCAGCCGGCCATCTGTACCGTGGTGTTACCGGCTGCCGCGGGAATTACGCCAAAAGGTTCATACGTCTCTTTCCATAACTCCATGCCGCCGCCATAATATAACCATGAGGTCATCTCCTGCGCATTCATACCAAATGGCACAGTAGAAAAAAACTGCGCTTCTTCTATCTTACCTTTCCAGTAGTATGCTGAGCCATGTCCGATCTGTGCAGTGCCGCGTGAAACGGCATCAAATACTTCAAACGCAGGAATTAATTCGCCGGCACCATATACTTTGACTTTAATACGACCGTCAGTCATCTCGGTGATCAGTTTTGCTAACTGGTTAGCGCCAGTGCCTAACACCGGAAAATTTTTCGGCCAGGTCGTAACCATCTTCCATTTTATTTTTGTCTCTGCGCTGACAACTGCTGGTGTCGCTGCTGCGGTTGCAACTGCCCCCACACTAGCCTGCTTAATAAAATCTCGACGTTTCATACTGATACCCTTAAATGATTTATTCTTTAACAAATAACTTTTCACCGCAGAGGCGCTGAACGCCTTTTAAACCGCTGTCAAATTAGCATATGCCATTACCAGCCATTTACTGCCCTCGGATTCAAAATTAACCTGCACCCTGGCATGGCTGCCACTGCCTTCTAAGTTGGTTACTACGCCCTCACCAAATTTTTTATGCATCACGCGTTGACCAACATAGATGCCGTTAACCGTTTCCGTATTTTTATAAGCGGAGGTGTTATATTGCGGAGCGGACACTTTATGGCTGGCATTATGCCGTCCTCTGATCTCGTTTAATAAATGCTCAGGAATCTCACTGACAAATCGCGATGGTGATGGATATAAATCCTGTCCATATAAACGTCGGTGTTCCGCACAGCTTAACACCAGCTGCTCACGTGCTCGGGTAATACCAACATAACAAAGTCTGCGTTCTTCTTCCAGCTTACCTTCTTCTTCCAGGGAGCGCTGGCTAGGAAACAGGCCTTCTTCCATGCCGACGATAAAGACTAGCGGGAACTCCAGACCTTTTGCGCTGTGCATGGTCATCAACTGCACACAGTCATCCCATTCCGCCGCCTGGCCTTCACCGGCTTCTAATGCAGCGTGTGTCAAGAATGCCGTTAGCTCATCCATCGGCACATCCATCTCAGACTGGTCATAATCAAAACCACGCGCAGCGGTGATAAGCTCCTCAATGTTTTCTACTCGCGCCTGAGCCTTTTCACCTTTTTCCTTTTCATAATGTTCGATCAATCCGACGTTATGCACAACATGATCGACTTGCTCATGCAGTGACATCTCGCTGGTATCCGCCTGCAGATTTTCAATCAGATCGATAAACCCTAGCAACGCATTGGCTGCGCGCGTAGGCAGTCCTTTATCTTCGACGATCTGCTTCGCTGCCACCCACATCGGATGATTGAAATGCTTTGCAACTTCCCGCACTTTCTCCACGCTGCGCTCACCGATGCCTCTTGTTGGCGTGTTAACCACGCGTTCGAAAGATGCGTCATCATTGATATTATTCATCAAACGCAGATAGGCCAGTGCATTTTTAATCTCGGCACGCTCGAAGAAACGCATACCGCCATAGACACGATAGGGTATCGCCTCACTGACAAAACGCTCCTCGAGTACTCGAGATTGTGCATTGGAACGATACAGGATGGCTACGTCCGCGCGCGCATTTCCCGCTTCAACAAATTGTTTTATCTTATCGACAACAAAATGGGTCTCATCACGTTCATCATAGGCATTATAAAAAATGACTGGTTCGCCATCTTCGCCGCTAGACCATAACTTCTTGCCCATACGATCAGCGTTATTGTCTATCAATGCATTTGCTGCCGATAAAATAGTTGTTGTCGAACGATAGTTCTGTTCCAGCCTGATCACTTCAGCAGAAGAAAAATCTTTTTGAAAACGTTGAATATTTTCTACCCGGGCACCGCGCCAGCCATAAATTGCCTGGTCGTCATCACCGACGATGAACACCTTGTTCGACTGCCCTGCCAATAATTGAATCAAGGCATACTGGATGGTATTGGTATCCTGGAACTCATCAACCAGAATATGCTGAAAACGTTTCTGATAATGTTTTTGTAATGAATCGTTATCACGAATCAACTCCAGGGTACGCAACAATAACTCTGCAAAATCAATGACGCCGGCACGTTCACAGGCTGCCTGGTAGGCGGTGTATATCCTGACCATCTGTTCATAGACTGGATTACGTGAGGTATCGATATGCGAGGGACGCTTACCTTCATCTTTACGCGCATTGATAAATCCCTGCGCCTGTTTTGGCGGCCACTTCGCCTCGTCCATGTCCAGTGATTTTAATACCCTGCGGATGAGACGGTATTGATCATCGGAATCCAGGATCTGAAAACTCTGCGGTAATTTCGCTTCTTTCCAGTGATTCCTTAATAAACGGTGTGCCAGACCATGAAAGGTTCCAACCCACATGCCGGTAACCGGCAGGCCCTGAAGCTCTTCTACCCGCTGACGCATCTCGGCTGCCGCTTTATTGGTAAAGGTAACCGCAAAAATATTATACGGCGAGATGCCCTCTACCTGATTTAACCAGGCAATTCGATGAACCAGTACGCGCGTTTTACCACTGCCAGCGCCCGCTAGTACCAGCATATGTTCCGGCGGCCCCGTAACCGCACCGCGTTGCGCGTCATTCAAATTATTCAGTATGTGGGACACATCCGCATGTTCAGCCTGTTCTACAATCTGTTGCAGGACCTTATCTGAAGCTTCTGGTATATTCTGGATCGACATCAATAATGTGTTCTATAAATTTATGTGATGGCTATTCTACCGCCTGATTCCAACTTTAAATAGTTTTTAGGGGCACTAGTAACAACGACTAATAACTACTGCCGATTTTAATATATAGCCGATCATCACCGATTTCCTCATCAAAACCATGGGCATAACCCGCTCGTGTGCGTAAGGTCAGATTGTAGAACAGGTTAATATCTGCTGTCAGTTCTATGCCTGAACTCGAGTAATACGACTCTGGAGAATCTCGATATGCACTGCCTGTTTCTGCGAATATCGTACCATACCACTGCATCATGCCTACGGGCGGCGTCATGATGCCTTTTTCTATCCGTTGTAGCGGAAAGCGCCATTCTGCGCTAAGCAATTGTGCATGACGCCCACGTAGTTGCGGCAAACCTTCTTTATATCCACGCAGCGCATAATTTCGTTGATTGAAAACCGCCTCGTTACTAGTACCTAACAACACGCCTACGGCATCGTCATTATAACCTTCACCGCCCAGCTTAAACTCTCGTGGTTGCTCCGTACCCCATCCCTGTAAAAACCGCAGAGCAAAAACACTTTCTCTACCCGTGCGTATATATTGCTTCCAGTCAAACGTATACACCTGCCCACTAAAATTTGAATTCAATATGTCACTATCCTCAGCAACTAGTCTCAGCTTCATGCCATCGGTCAGGCTTATCGATAGCGGATTATAATTTGAGGAGTTATACAGCCATGCCAGGCCCAAAAGATTGTCTTCAAACTCTTCTAAAGGTATCGCACTGGGTGCCAGCTCAGCATCAGCGGTTGTATCGTAGATCAGACTAAACAATAGATCAGACTGTGTTTTTATATAAATTTCAGGAAATGCCAGTACCGCGCTTGCAATATTTCGCTTTGAAATCCGATCTAGATTTCCGCTAGTGTCCAGGGTGATCTCATTGAGTCGTACTGCGGAAAGAAATAACCGGTCTGCATATGCATAGCCCAATTGCCCGGCCGGCCGCTCTAATTTTGTATCGTACGTTGCGGTTAGTGAATAGTTGTGTACGCCTAAGGCATCACCACCTAGAGTTGTCAGGCCAAATTCGGATCTCTGCTCACTAAACTGAAGCGCGGGGAACCACCAGCGTGGGTACATATTATCTAATGCGGCATAATCCTTTTGCTGGTGCGGCGTAATTGAATAATCGATTAACTCTAACTTGTCATCTAGTAATGTCACCGGATTTGCCAACATCTGGGTTTCAGCTAAACGGTAGATGGCATAACCTTCAGCGCTATAACCAGCATAAAAAATATCACCGTCTACCCTTGCCTGGCTCGATTGAAAAGCGCCGCCGATAAGATTTGTTATCTGTTCTATTTTCCCCGACTCACTATAGTATCGATGTAGATTATAAACACCGTTACCTTCCATGCTGAACAATATATTGCCATCTGGAGAAAATTGCGGATTCGCTGTTATGCTCACCCCCGATGTTATTTTTTTCCAGCTTTTATCTGCTAGATTAAATAACTCCAGATTCCAGCCACCGCCTCGACGCCATATTGAAGCGACGATCTGTTTACCGTCCGATGACACATCGATCTGGCCGATAATCGCGCCGTCTGTTGCTCGCCATAACACTTGTTGAAACTGAGCACGCTCATCTAATATCTGTAGCTCGAAACGAGTAGCGTCATGCTGAACAGCGGCTATACGCTTGCCATCAGGAAACCAGCTTGCAAATAAATAACGTCCACATTCTGTCAGCCTTTCTAACTCACCATCTTTGTTATAGAGATAAATATCTTTATAAACCGTGTAGTTATTGCAGAATTCATTTTGTGTTAGCAATAAACCTGCTTCCGGATGGACATCCAGATCAGCGCCATTATTTAAAACGATCAGTTCTTCTGATTTACCATCGACATCAACATGCATCAGACTCGCACGCTTATAGCCGCCATTACGGACATAATAAACTTCGTCACCCGCTTCAGTTGATAGCGTACGCACAGAATCAGTTCGATAAGCATCGGTTGACAATTGCGTCACTTCAGTCACTCCTTTAACCTGTATAGCGTCAATCTGAGGCTGAAATTTTTCTTCTAACCAACGCTGATATTCTTGCCATAGTGGCGTCAGATTGTCACCTAAAGTTTGTTTCGCGT
>JBFFVI010000034.1:0-12220 GCA_041570895.1 Gammaproteobacteria bacterium | reverse complement strand
ATGATTTAAAAGCTTAAAATATTTCAGCGTAGAGGCGCGAAGACGCAGAGTTATTTATAGTTGCGCCTGCGGCCCAACTATAATAATTAAGATTTTCTCAGCTCTCCGCGCCTCTGCGGTGAATAAATCTTGGCTTGTTTGTTTTGTTCAGCGTCATATAATGGCAAACTACAAAAATAAAAAAATACCATTGGGGTTATAGATGCTAAATATCGCCGTTACAGGTGCCGCTGGTCGCATGGGGCGTACCTTGATTCAAGCCTGTCATGAAAGTACTCATTGCCGGCTGGGTGCTGCGATCGAGCATGAGAGTAGCCCGTTTATCGGTCATGATGCCGGTGAGATGGCAGGCCTTGGTCGCCTCGATACCCAGGTGGTCACACAGCTATCAGAGGTCGCTGAAAACTTCGATACCCTGATCGACTTCACACGTCCTGACGTCACCTTAAAAAACCTGGAAGCCTGTGTCGATAACGGTAAAAATATCATCATCGGTACCACCGGTTTTAGTGATACTGAAAAACTGCAGATTCTGCAGGCATCTGAATATATCGGCATCGTCTTTGCCCCCAACATGAGTGTTGGCGTCAATCTGTGTTTTAAATTACTGGATATCGCTGCACGCGTTCTAGGTGATGATGTTGATATCGAAGTCATAGAAGCTCATCATCGCCATAAAATAGACGCACCTTCTGGTACCGCGTTACGCATGGGTGAAGTCGTTGCCGAGGCACTGGGCCGTAATCTTGATGACTGTGCCGTTTACGGCCGAGAAGGTGTTACTGGCGAACGTGATCGTAAAACCATCGGATTTGAAACCATACGTGCCGGTGATATCGTCGGCGATCATACCGTTTTATTTGCCGGTATAGGGGAGCGTGTTGAGATAACGCATAAAGCTTCCAGCCGTATGACTTTTGCCAGCGGCGCCCTCAGAGCGGCACTTTGGCTGGAAGGTAAAAATAATGGTCTGTTCGATATGCAGGATGTGCTCGGTCTGAAATAGTACTGTAAAACGTTCTAAATAATTAAAATAATAATCTCTATTAAAAATAGAAAGGTATAAGAATGGAAGGAATGAATATTGTTGTTGTCTTCCCCGGTCAGGGTTCACAATCTATCGGTATGCTGGCTGATTATGCAGCAGTATGGCCACAGATCGGAGAAACCTTTAAACAGGCATCTGATGTCTTAGGTTATGATTGCTGGGACATCGTCTGTAACGGCCCGGCAGAAAAAATCAACAAAACGGAAATTACTCAGCCACTGATGCTGGCTGCTGATATTGCCGTTATGCGTGTGATGGAGCAGCAATGTATGCTGACGCCGATGGTGTTCGCTGGGCATAGCCTGGGTGAATATGCCGCCCTGGTTGCTGCAGGAGCACTCGATTTTGAAGATGCCATTAAACTGGTGTCTAAGCGAGGCCAGTTAATGCAGGCGGCTGTTCCCGAAGGTGAAGGGGCCATGGCAGCCATCATCGGTTTGAATGATGATGCTATCATTAAAATCTGTCAGCAGGTAAGCAGTGACACCGGCTCACCGGTCGAAGCCGTTAACTTTAATTCGCCCGGACAGGTCGTCATTGCCGGTGCTACTGACGCTGTCAACAAGGCGATGGAACTATTAAAAGAAGAGGGTGCTAAACGTGCCTTACCACTACCAGTGAGTGTACCTTCACACAGCTCGTTGATGAAACCGGCGGCAGATGAGTTGGCGAAATACCTGAAAGATGTCACCATCAAAACGCCTAAGATACAGGTGATACATAACGTCGACGCTAAATCTCATGATGAGCCTGATGCTATCCGTGATGCCCTGGTTAAGCAGCTGTATAACCCGGTGCAGTGGACCCATACCATACAGATCATCTCAGATGGTGCCGATGCGGTGGTCGAATGCGGACCTGGCAAGGTACTCGGTGGCCTGACCCGTCGGATCAATAATGAAGTTAAAAGTTATTCACTGGACTCAATGGCTTCAATGCAAAAGTTTCTCGACTCGATGTCTGTTGACATCGAGTAGATCAGCAGAACAATAATTAATTTATAACAAGGTTTTTAAAAGATGAGTAAACAATTAGAGGGTGAGATCGCACTGGTTACCGGTGCAAGCCGTGGCATCGGTAAAGCAATCGCCGAACAACTGGCAGCGATGGGTGCGACGGTCATCGGTACAGCCACTTCAGATGCTGGCGCCGATAATATCAGTACTTATTTAGCAGACGTAGGCGGCAAAGGCATGTGCCTGAACGTCACTGATGCTGACTCGATCGCTGCTGTGATGAAAGCCGTCAATGAAGAGTTTGGTGCGGTTTCTATATTGGTTAATAATGCTGGCATTACCAAAGACACTCTATTGATGATGATGAAAGAAGATCAGTGGAATGATGTCATCAACACGAATCTGACTTCGATCTATCGTCTGTCAAAAGCGGTTATCCGCACGATGATGAAAGCCAGAAAAGGCCGTATCATAAACATCGCCTCTGTCGTAGGGCTCACCGGTAATCCAGGACAGACCAATTACTCTGCAACCAAAGCAGGTATGTTAGGTTTTACCAAATCACTGGCACGTGAGATCGGTTCCAGGAATATCACGGTAAACTGTGTTGCTCCCGGATTCATTGATACCGACATGACCAAAGAATTACCGGAAGAACAAAGAAAGGCATTGATCGATCAGATTCCGCTGAACCGTTTAGGTGATCCTGCTGACATTGCCGCAGCGGTATCTTTTCTAGCGAGTCCGGCAGCCGCTTATATTACCGGTGAGACCATCAACGTAAACGGTGGAATGTACATGCCTTAGAGCGGCGCTGCACTAAAATAAGCTGCTGTTTTTGAGATATACAGTAATATTTAACCATAATTAACATTAATATTTATATTCAAGATATTGATATTATTGATAATAAATATATTTTATAATTCGGTTATTATTTGTGGAATTAGACTGGTAACTGCCGCTCGAATTCACTAGAATACCGCGCAACTCGAAATACCTATATTAAACAGATTTTCATATTGGTCATTTAGACCAAAACAAGAGGAAAAATAGATGAGCACAGCTGAAGAACGCGTTCGTAAAATTGTCATTGTGCAATTAGGTGCAACTGAAGAACAGGCAACAAATGAAGCATCATTTGTTGATGACTTAGGTGCCGATTCACTGGATACTGTAGAGCTGGTTATGGCTCTGGAAGAAGAATTCGAGTGTGAGATTCCTGACGAAGAAGCTGAAAATATTACTACCATTCAGCAAGCTATCGATTACGTAAACGCACACTCAAGCTAAAAAGCTCATTAACGGTCACTGTGCGCTTGCACGGTGACCGTTGTTAAGTGTTGTAACTTAAAGTCATGACTTCTCGTCATGATTTCTCTTACTGATAAAAGAGGCTCAATTTGTCACATCGTCGCGTTGTTGTAACTGGACTTGGTATCGTATCGCCAGTTGGTAATAATTTAAAACAAGCGTGGGACAATATCATTGCTGGTAATAGCGGTGTTATTACGATTGATAAATTTGATACCGCCGATTTCTCAGCCAAGATTGCAGCCACAGTCAAGGACTTTGATGCAACCCCGGTCATTCCAGCAAAAGAACTTAAAAAGATGGATACCTTTATCCATTACGGACTCTGTGCAGCGGATGAAGCTTTAAAAGACTCGGGTCTTGAAATCACTGAAGACAATGCTGAAAGAGTTGGTGTTGCCATCGGTTCAGGCATCGGTGGTCTACCGATGATCGAAGTTAACAATGAAAAGCTTAACTCGGGCGGTCCACGTAAGATTTCTCCGTTTTTTGTACCGGGTTCGATCATCAACATGATCTCCGGTAACTTTTCTATTCGTTATGGTGCCAAGGGCCCGAATATCGCCATCGTTACCGCGTGCTCAACAGGCACCCACAGTATCGGTGAATCTGCCAGAATTATCGCTTATGGCGACGCTGACGTGATGTTTGCCGGCGGTGCTGAAATGGCGTCTTCGCCATTAGGCATCGCTGGTTTTGCAGCAGCGCGGGCATTATCGACGCGTAATGATGATCCTGCAGCCGCCAGTCGCCCCTGGGATAGAGATCGTGATGGTTTCGTCCTGGGTGACGGTGCCGGCGTTCTGGTGCTGGAAGAATATGAGCATGCCAAAGCACGCGGTGCGACGATTTATTGCGAGGTTGCCGGCTTCGGTTATAACAGTGATGCCTATCATATGACTATGCCTGTACAGGATGGCAGCGGCGCAGGTAAATGCATGAAACTGGCGATGAACGATGCCGGTATCAATGCGGAAGATATCGATTACGTTAATGCTCATGGTACCTCGACACCTGCGGGTGATGTGGCTGAAACTAATGCGGTTAAAAATGCGCTTGGTAACCACGCAACCTCGGTGGCAGTCAGTTCTACAAAATCGATGACCGGACATCTGTTAGGTGCCGCTGGCGGTATCGAAGCGGTATTCTCTGTGATGGCGATAAAAGATCAGGTGGCACCACCAACCATCAACCTGGAGAACCCGGGCGAAGGCTGTGATCTGGATTATGTGCCGAACACAGCACGTCAGATGAAGATCGATTATGCGCTATCGAACTCATTTGGATTTGGTGGCACCAACGGAACCTTGATCTTCAAAAAACTGGATTAATCATCGTTTCATCAGTCGTCGTTTTCTTAATAAACTAGTCGAGACATCCCGTGTCATTTATAACGCGGTTGCTAGCCACACAGAATCCTCCTCATTCGGGCACTGGCATCCCTCGCTTAAGCTTGTTTAACCAGTACGATTCACAGCGTTATCCGTATCTACTGCGCAGCAGTGCCGCCAGGGTAAACAATACGCAATATGATATTTTAATCGCCTGTCCGCAATACCTTGTCACGCTTAATTCTGATAAAACACTCAGCTGTAGCGACGACGATATATCGCTTTCTTCTGGATTTTTTAACACCTTAGAACAGCTCTATCAAAGCAATAAAAAGCCAGGCTCAAACACACAAAATGCTTTGCCTTTTAGCGGCGGCTGGTTCGTTTATTTATCTTATGAGATGGCGGAAGAGATCGAGCCCTGTCTGTCATTACCGCTATTACCTGATGGTCAGCCACTGGCCGTGGCAGCGCGCTGTCCGGCCGCCATCATCTATGACAAAAAAAATCAGCAACTGATAGCTGTTGCGGAAGAAAGCTATGATCATCTACTGGATGAACTGGAACAGGACTATTTAAAAATCATCAGTCAGAGTGAGCCGCAAGCATCAACGGAAGAGAGCAGTGATCAAATAGAAATCGAAACACTGGTCGAAGATGATGCCGCACCGTATCTGCAACAGGTCGAGAAGATCAAACAGTACATCATCGATGGTGATATCTTTCAGGCGAACTTATCCAGGCAATGGCAGGTGACATTGAAACAACCGATCGATGATGCCGTTTTATTTGATAGCCTGTCGAAAAATAACCCTTCCTCATTTGCCGCCATGGCATGTTTTCAAAACATGACCATCATCAGTTCGTCACCTGAACGTCTGGTCTCATTAAAAAATGGTATAGTCGAAACCAGACCGATCGCCGGTACCCGGCCACGTGACAATGACCCGCAGAGTGACGCAGCCCTGGCCAAAGAACTACTGGCGCACCCCAAAGAGCAGGCGGAGCATATAATGCTGATCGATCTCGAGCGTAATGATCTGGGTCGGGTGTGTCGGCCAGGCACGATAGAGGTAGATGAATTAATGGTGTTAGAAAGCTGGCAACATGTGCATCATATCGTATCGAATGTACGTGGTGAGCTGGATCGTAATAAATCGCCCATCGATGTATTACGTTCGGTTTTTCCCGGCGGTACCATTACCGGTTGCCCTAAAGTTCACTGTATCGAGATATTGGCAGAACTGGAGCAGCAGGCAAGAGGGGCATACACAGGTTCCTTAGGTTACATCAATAATGATGGCAGCATGGATTTCAATATATTAATACGTACCATGGTTCGTGATAAACAGGCAGGCAATAATAAGATCACATTCAGAGCGGGTGGTGGCATAGTAAGTGATTCCATTGCGGAAAAAGAACTTGCAGAGACACGTGCCAAGGCCAAAGGTTTATTGAAAATTTTTAAATGAAAACAAGCGCCCTGATCAACGGCGTAACCGCCGACTATTTAAATGTTAATGACCGCGCTATTCATTATGGCGATGGTTTGTTTGAAACCATATTGTGTAGTGAAAATAAACTACTATACTGGTCACAGCATTATCTGCGGCTGCAGAGATCAGCGCAGAGATTAAAATTACGCTGCCCGGATGAAGATGTTTTACTCGGCGATATCAGATGTCTGCTCAAATTAAATGAAACACCCGGCTCGAAGGTTTGTTCGATAAAAATAATCATCACCCGTGGCAGCAGCGATCGTGGTTATGTTATTCCGAAAAAGACCAATGAAAAACGAATCGTTTTAATGTCGGCACTTGCTGCGGACTATTCGTCTCTATTATCCGGTGAGCTGCTTTCGGGTGAGTTGTATATATGTAAAAATCAGGTATCGATCAATGAGAGCCTCGCCGGACTAAAACATCTCAATCGACTGGAAAACGTGCTGGCAAGAAATGAATGGAATGATACTGCAAACAACCAGTTTATCGATGGTTTGATGCTGAACGCCAGGCAACAGGTTATCGAAGGTAGTATGAGTAATGTGTTCGCGATAAAAGAAAATAACTTATACACGCCCGACCTCGGTCAATCAGGGGTGCATGGAATAATGCGTGATATGATAATCGCTGCTGCAGGTCGAAATAATATTCAGGTGTCAATGCTCAATCTAAAACTTGAAGATCTATATGAGATGGAAGAGATATTCATCAGTAATAGTTTGATGGGCATCAGATCGGTTAATAAAATTGACGCTTCTCTTTATCAACAACAAACGCTCACAAAGTTCATGCTTAGTGAGCTGTTAAAAACAAAAGATGATCATGTTCAAATCGTTAACTAAAAGCTTGCCGATCATATTCGCTACCGCCAGTATCGTTCTGGTGATCGTGTTTTATTTCTCGGTAAAAATTTATTCTGAGATGCACTCTGAAATAACGCTGTCGCAACCAGAAAATATCATTTTCTCCAGAGGTTCATCGATCCGAACCCTGACAAATCAGCTGATCGAGAAAGATTTTCTTCAGCACAAAAATTATTTTCTCATCTGGGGCAAGCTAAACCGGCAGGAAACACGCCTGCAAGCCGGTGAATATGTGATCTCGCCAGGGATGTCACTGGCACAACTGCTCGATGACATGGTCGCTGGTAAAGTGGTCCAGCATGAGATTGCCCTGATCGAAGGTTTTACCTTTCGGCAGGTACTGAAAATTATTCAGCAGGATCCAAAGATTACGCTAGAACTGGAAAACCTCTCAGACGAAGAGATCATGAAAGCGCTGGGGCACGAGGGCGAGCATCCAGAAGGGCGTTTTTATCCGGATACCTATTATATCTCACGCGGTATCACAGATACGGAGTTGCTCAAACGTGCTTACAATAGAATGCAGGATATCCTGCAAGAAGAGTGGCAGCAGCGTGAAGAGAACCTGCCCTTTAAAACCGCCTATGAAGCCTTGATTTTGGCCTCGATCGTCGAAAAAGAAAGTGCGGTTGCTGCAGAGCGGCCATTGATCGCTGGCCTGTTCGTCAATCGACTGCGTAAGAAAATGCGTCTGCAAACCGATCCAACAGTCATCTACGGCATAGAGAACTATGACGGCGATATCCGCTTTCGGGATTTACGAAAAGATACCCCGTATAATACCTATACACGTTCTGGCCTGCCGCCAACACCTATCGCACTGGCAGGTAGAGAAGCGATACATGCGACTCTGCACCCCGATAAGACCGAGTATCTGTATTTTGTCGCATATGGTGACGGCAGTGGCCGCCATGTATTTTCGACCAATTTACAAGATCACGAAAAAGCGGTAGATAAATATCAGCGTAAAAAACGCTGACATCGTTCCTGGTGATGACTCCATGCATGGAGATACACTAAAATTGTTCCATACAATTTTTAGCATACGACCTACATGGATGTAGGAAGTGCAGAAAATGCAGGAGCAATTTTCAGTCACTCCATCCGTGGAGATATGCAATCAAAATAAAGAATTAAAAACATGGGAAAATTTATTACTTTAGAAGGTATCGAAGGTGTTGGTAAAACCAGCAATCTTCTCTTCATCAAAGAGTTGCTCGAATCATCAGGTCACACCTGTGTGATGACCAGGGAACCTGGTGGTACCAGCCTGGGTGAAGCGCTGCGTGGTTTATTATTAAACCATTCAGATGACCACATGAGTGCCGATGCTGAATTATTGATGATGTTTGCTGCCAGAGCTGAACATCTTAATAAGGTCATACTGCCTGCTCTGAAAAGTGATCAGACGGTTTTATGTGATCGTTTTACAGAAGCTACCTATGCTTATCAGGGTGGTGGCCGCCAGCTTGATGTGGATAAGATCAGTGATCTGGAAAAATGGGTGCAGGGCGACCTGCGCCCGGATTTAACCATTATCCTGGATGCGCCGGTGGAAGTAGGGCGTACGCGTGCGGGCAGCAGAAGTGCACCTGACCGTATCGAAAAAGAACAGGATGACTTTTTTCAGCGTGTACGCGAGGCCTATATCGAGCTCTCCAGGCAGCATCCGCAACGTATCTGTGTGGTTGATGCCTCGGTAGAATTAACGGCGGTGCAGCAGCAGATACGAGAGAAACTGGAAGAATATAATATCCTGCATGATGCCCGTTAAAACTGGCAGCTAATCAACCTGTGTTGTAATATTTTTATATGATCTATCCCTGGCAACAAGTCCAATGGCAACAAATAGACCAGCTGATAACGGCTGAGCGATTACCGCATGCCATGTTATTAGTGGGTAACCAGGGTTTAGGCAAAGCTGAATTTGCCATGGCGATGGCTCATGCGGTGTTATGTCAGCAGCCAGCAGCGGATCATCGAGCCTGTGGCGTATGTAAATCATGCCAGTTACTCAGCGCCGAAACCCATCCCGATCTGTATCACCTGACGCCGGCTGCGCCACCGACCTCTAAAAGCAAAAATCCGGTGCTGAGCATACGCATCGATGATATTCGGGTGTTGTGCAATAAACTTAATCAGACCAGTCAGTATGGTGGTTATCGCGTCGCTGTTATTGATCAGGCAGAGTTATTAACCATATCCGCTGCCAACAGCCTGTTAAAAACTCTGGAGGAACCCGGGCAGAATGTCCTTATCCTGCTAACCACATCAAGACCACACCGCCTGCCTGTCACCATCCGCAGCCGTAGCCAGCTGTTACGCTTTAGCGAACCGGATGAACAACAGTCATTAGACTGGCTGCAGGCCAACCAGCAGGGACAACCGTCGACTCGACAGAGCTTATTGCAGGCCCTGAAACATGCGCACGGCTCCCCTCTAGCGGCATTGCATCATCTGCAGGATGAGGAACGTCATCAGATCCTGGCCGAAGCCATGACGGCTGCGGTTTCAGGTAAGAACACACTGGACTATGCAGACAAACTGGCAAAATTCGCAAAGATCCAGACCCTGGAGAACATGTTAACCTGGGTCTCTGATCTGACCCGGTTACGTAGCTGTGGCCCGGATGCAGAGATCATCAATGAGTTACACCGCGTCAAATTGCAGGCGATGGCTAACAGGGTAAACCAGCAGCGGTTATTTCGTTTTCATGACCAGCTCAATTTCAATCTGTTGCACAGTTCAATAGCGGTCAATGAACAGTTATTGTGGGAAAATCTGCTATTATCTTGGGACAACTTATAACAGAAAGCGGATAAATTATGAGTACACCAGCAGCACGCCCGGGCATGTTATCACTGAGTATCAAGGATAAAGCCTCTCTGTATGCGGCATTTATGCCATTTGTTAAAAACGGCGGTCTTTTTATTCCAACCGACAAAACCTATACCCTGGGCGATGAAGTGTTCATGCTGCTCACATTGATGGATGATGGCGAACGTTTACCGGTGGCTGGAAAAATAATCTGGATGACACCAAAAGGTGCTCAAGGTAACCGCGCACATGGAGTCGGCGTTCAGTTTTCACCACAGGACAAAGGCGCTACTCGCGGAAAAATAGAAACTCACCTGGCGGGCGCAATGAAGTCCGATCGTATCACCCATACAATGTAATATGAGCCTAAGGAGGATTTAGTGCTCGTAGATTCACATTGCCATCTCGATTGTATCGATCTAACGGATTTTGATAATAACTTTGATACGCTGATACAGCAGACACTTGAGGCTGGCGTAGAGCACATGTTGTGCGTCTCCATCAATCTGCAGAAGTATCCGCAGATGCTGGAAAAAGTCCGTCCTTATCCAACGATCTCCGTTTCTGCCGGCATGCACCCGATGGCAGATGAAACCGATGATTTCTCCGTGGAATATCTAACCGAACTGGCTAGCGACAAAAAAGTTGTCGCCATCGGTGAGACCGGGCTGGATTATTATTACCATAAAGGCGATCCTCAGTGGCAACAGCAGAGGTTTCGCGCGCACATCCAGGTAGCTAATCAACTCGACAAACCGGTCATCGTCCATACCCGTGATGCAGGCGACGACACCCTGGATATATTACGCCAGGAAAATGCCGGACGATGTGGCGGTGTCATCCATTGCTTTACCGAAACCCAGGCATTTGCCGATCAGGCAATCGAGATGGGGCTAATGATCTCCATTTCTGGCATCGTGACATTTAGAAATGCCGAGGCTCTACGTGATATTGCACGATCGATACCGGATGACTACCTGTTGATCGAAACAGATTCGCCTTACCTTGCGCCCATGCCGCATCGTGGCCAACAAAATCAGCCCGCCTACGTGCGACATGTAGCAGAAACGCTGGCAGCGGTGAGGAACACGACGGTAGAACATATCGCAGAGATATCTCGCAACAATTTCTACCGCTTATTTAACCTGGCGGTTTCGTGACAGGCATAACAGTAACGAATGTTTAAATTTTTATTCAGCTCTGATCCCAGACAGGCATTACGTATGCACCGGCATCTTGCTGCGATGACGGCTTTGCTGGCTTTTACCATAGTTGGGATTACTTTTTTCTATTTTGATTTGTATTCGATCGAATTGAAAACCCTGGAAAGTATTCTTGTTATTTTCTGGCTGGGCGTGTTTGTATTTACCATTATTATCCGTACCGGTCTAAACAAACGATTTCAAGATCCGAGTCTCACCATCGGGCAGTTATTGTGGGGCACTGTCTATCTATTAACGATCGCATACTTGCTGGATGAATGGCGGGGTCTAACCCTGATGGCATACTTTGGCATGCTAAGTTTTGGTTACTTCCAGTTGAAGTTCCGTGAATTTCTGACGGTCATCCTGTTTGCCATATTAGGATATATCTTAGTCATGTTGTATATCTTCTTATACGAACCGGAACGTATAAATGTAAGGCTTGAGTTGTTCCAGTTATTGGCTTTCAGCTGTTCGGCCTCAGTCATGTTATACACAGGGTCCGCAATACACCGTTTGCGGGACAGGGCTAAAAAACAATATGTCGCATTGCAGGAAGCGTTAGAGTTAAACAAAAGGCTGGCGACAACTGATGAGTTGACCGGTCTTTATAACCGGCGATATTTCATGGAAAAATTGGCGCAGCAAAAATCTTTATCGGAACGTAATAATTCTGATTTTGTTATATGTTATTGCGACCTGGATAATTTCAAACAGATCAATGACACGTTTGGCCATCATACCGGTGATATCGTGTTAAAACAATTTTCAAAAATTCTTAAATCATCCATACGTGAAATTGATTATGCTGCACGTTTCGGCGGTGAAGAATTTGTTTGTCTATTGGTCAATACGGACATCGAAAATGCAGAAAATATTTCTGAGCGAATACGCGAAAGCATAGAAAATTATAATTTCAGTGATATTGCGCCGACGCTCCATGCAACTGTATCGATAGGTCTGTCGAACTTCAAACAGTTTAATACCATACAGGAAACATTGATGAACGCAGATAACAGGATGTATCGTGCAAAGCAGCTAGGCCGTAATAAGGTCGTTGTTTCAGATGAAGAATACGGAGATGTTAACTAAACGTACGCTTCATCTGGCAGTCAAATTTATAATCGATCCCAGCCTTTGTCTCGTTCGAAGCGGGCGCCAAATTTAGTTTCCAGGGCAGCCATGGT
>JBFFVI010000033.1:0-12282 GCA_041570895.1 Gammaproteobacteria bacterium | reverse complement strand
TATCGATTTTAACTGCAAGGGCTAAACATATGCGTCTATATGCTTTTTTCAGCTGCACTTTTAAGCCTTATTCACGATAATAATAATCATATTTATGCAATAAGTCTTTCATGAAAGACCAGGCTTCGCTGTAAGTGAGGCCGCTTTCTTTCGGTATAACAATCTTTATGTATAATTTTTTCGGGTATTTCTTCTTAAGTTCGGCAAGTTTATTGTGTAGCTGTTTTTCTGTAACGACGGTGTAACTTTCCTCGCCGGAATCTTTGAAGCGAATGCGTTCTTTGCCTTTTATGCGTTCAAAATTGACGCTGACAACATATTTTCCTTTGGCAGTACGAGCAGGTTTAATCAATTTATCGTACTTGACTTTTAAGGAACCGAAATCATCTTCCAGGCTGGATAATTTGCGTGACTGGCTGTCACGCTCCTGGGTGATGATGATGATTTTCTGACGCTCTTCATCCAGTTCGTTCTGTTTTTGCTCAACATCGATACTCAGTTGTGACAGGTTGTCGTTCATCGCTGAAATCTGCGAGCTTAAACTAGCGATCAGGTTTTCGTTTTTGTTGACGGCGCTTTTTAGCTGCTCATTTTCAGACAATACGATAACGATCTGTCTGTCTTTATCTTCCAGCTCGACATTCAGTTGATTTGCCTGCTCACTGGCCTGTAACAATTGCATGCGCAACATCGAAATTTCATTTTGCGCATGCGCCAGCTGTTCTTCCAGCGTGGCGTTTTCCTGTGATGTGTCATTGATGATTTTAACCGCCTGTTCTTCCGCTGCCATACTGTTGCGGAGCTGATCGAGTAATTCCCAGTTTTTCACCATGAGCAACATCGAAGTGAGCAGAAAGATGATGACTACCACCATCATGATGTCGGTAAACGAGGGCCAGAAACTCTCGCTGCTTAGATGCCCCCGGCGCAGATCAACAAATTCTTCGTTCACATGATAACTCCTGATTAAGCGATACTGACAGGTTTAGGAGTCTGACGACGAATCAGGCGACAGTCGGAAGCCGTGACGTAACAACGACTTAATCTCATCGATATCAGTGCTCAGTGTGGCTAATCGACTTGCGTAAGTGCCGCTTAACTCACTGAGGTTACGGCCGGCTTCAGCAAAATCTACCTGTGTATCTGCCATCACGCTGGCGGCCTCATGCAAGGCTTTAACCAGGTTGCCGACTTCATGCAGCATGCTGTCAGTCTGGTAAGTAAAGCGTGGCATGATGTAGAGCGTGGTCGCCTGTTCGATACCGCTTAGCAGTTCTGTTTGCACATCGGTCAGTTTCATATAGAAATAACCGAAAAACAGATAACAGACGATCGCCGTGGCAGTGGTGGAGAGCGCTGTCGACATGCCGTGAATAACGATGCTCATACCGCTGATACCGTCGGCGCTATCGATGATGTCTGAAGCGCCCATCAGTGCGATCGATAAAGAGATAATGGTGCCGAATACACCGGTAAGAATCAATATGTTACTGATGAAACGCGGCAGGCTCAAACGCGTACTCTCTGTTGCTACCAGAACCGATGCCAGCGCACTGTGGTTGACTGCCACATTGTGTTTGCTGATTTCCAGTACAGAGACATAACGGTTATATATCAGACTTTTTTTACTTATACGCTCGGTTGGCAGTGTTACGTCATCCTGCATATTTTGTATGAAACGAGCGAGTGCGTATTCTTCTCTGCTGTAGCGTAACAGCAGCATGATAAGACGCAGCAGGCCGATGATAAACAGGCCAAGAATGCTGCCATTGACGATGAAACCGGTATTGGTTTCCTGGTTCTTGAGGTAAAGATTGATTAAAAACTCGTGGTTTATCAGTAATAAAAAGGCAACCAGTACTGACAACATTAAAAACTGGAATAAAACGCTACGACTGTAATTTGTTTTGTACTGAACCATAACCGGGCCTGTTGCTACCTTGTCTGTGGATAATTAATTAATACGAGATTTATTAAGATGCCGATTGTACCCTTAATATGGCCAGAGATACATTAGTAAAATGTGATAAAGGTCTTTCTAAAGACATATAAAACAGAAGCTTGCGACGTTTGTTATAACTACGGTCAGAGCAGTCTCAATCTTTTACGGTGCCGAAATTTATGCCGATGGAAAGTCGGTGCTCGGTACTATTGTTTCTGCTGACTTCATGACGAGCATCGGGTTTAAAAAAGACAAATTCTCCAGCTGTCGGTGTGATTTCTATTTTTTCCGGAAGATTTTTATCAGAATCATCATAAATGATCAGCTTGCCTGAGTCTTTCGGAACTTTTACGTAATACACACCGGATAACAGTTCATCGTCATCATCATGAGTGTGTAATGTAGTAGTAGCACCCGGTGGCATATAGTTGAACCAGTAACCGGCGCGCAGGTTTTTCACCTTAAGGATTTCTGCGGCTAGTTGTGTGGCTTCCTGGATCAGAGGGCCTAACTCAGGAATATGTTGTTCATTCAGATAGATATTCTCATAACGGCCATCAAATAAATGCGTACGACGCACGTTTTCATCCTGCCAGTGATCTTCAAATTGTTTAAAAATTAGATGGTTAGATTGAACTGATAGACGACTTTGTGTCTGCCATATGTTTCTGCTTATGGAAGTCAGTGACATGCCTTTCTCTTTTGTTCTAAATATTGTTTTGTTATGTATTTATTATGTAATGCATCACGATATTAACAGTTTCTTGTATTCGTGGAATGAAGCGGGTCTATTTCAGCAAAAAAATTGTTAATCTATTAGGGATGTAACCGAGTATGGCGGGTAATGATGGTGACTGTCCACAGCCTGGCAGTAATCTTTCCTCGAGCGGATTAACTGTCGGTCACCCCTGTTTGCAGTTGACGATTCAGGATGGCGGTGCGAATGATGTGCACGGTGCCCATAACTATGTTTGCCAGCATGTCACATGCTTTGACTAGATAACTTTTGAAAAACGCTTGTTGCTTTGTTCCTGCAGATAACGATCAAATTGCATGCATATCGATCGCGCCAGCAGGCGCCCGGTGGCTGTAATGGTTAGCTTCGTATTACTTATTTTGAGCAGGCCATCATCGGCCATCTGCTGTAAACCCTCTAACGAGGTTTTGAAATAAGATTTAAAATCAATTCGCCATCTTTTTTCCAGTTGCTCGATATCAAGACTGTTGTTGCACATCAACTGGTTAATGACCTCACGACGTAAAACATCATCGGCTTCAAGTTCGATGCCGCGAAAAACAGGGATCCTGTTCTGCTTTAAATAGCTTTCGTATTCTTCTATAGTGCGCACGTTCTGGCCGTAATTATCGCCCACCTGACTGATTGCAGTGATGCCCATGGCTATCATGTCACAGTCAGCATGGGTCGAATAACCCTGAAAATTGCGTTGTAAGGTTCCTTCTCGTTGAGCCGTTACCAGGTCATCAGACTCTTTCGCAAAGTGATCCATGCCGATGTATACGTATCCAGCATCCTGTAACTTATCGATACACAGTTGCAAAATATTCAATTTTTCTTCCGCTGAGGGCAGTTCATCCTCATTGATACGACGTTGCGGTTTAAACATCTCAGGCAGGTGCGCATAATTATAAACGGCAAGGCGATCGGGATTTAATTTGATGGTGGTGTCGAGTGTTTGAGTAAAACTCTGTACCGTCTGCTTCGGCAGGCCGTACATCAAATCGATATTGATAGATTTAAAGCCAAAGTTGCGAGCATCATCGATGTGTTGTTTGATCTCATCTGTGGATTGAACGCGATTTACTGCTTCCTGGACGGCAGGATCGAAATCCTGCACGCCAAAACTGATCCGGTTGAATCCCATCTCGCTCAAATTTTTCAAACGTTGCTTATCCACTGTACGCGGATCGACCTCGATGCCAAATTCGACCTCATTATCATCCACAACATTGAAATTTTCACGGATGCAATCGATGATCTCTTTGATTTCTTCATCACTTAAAAAAGTTGGGGTACCACCACCCCAGTGTATCTGTGTTACTTTTCTGTCATCTGCAAACAAAGCACCCTGTAGTTTTATTTCCTGTTTGAGTAACTTTATATAGGGAGCTGCTTTTGTTTTATCTTTGGTGATGACCTTGCTGCAGCCGCAGTAATAACAGATGGTATCGCAGAAGGGAATGTGCAGATATAAAGACAGCGGCGAAGGAATGGGATTTTCGTTACTGTATTTGACCCAGCGTCGATAATCCTCATCGTCATAATCGGTGGTGAACTGTACGGCAGTTGGATATGATGTATAACGTGGCCCGAATGTATCGTAGCGACGGATTAAATCTTTGTTAAAGACAATTTTATTATCCATAATTTAAGGACTTTCTATATCGGAGCGGATGAATGTAGGTTGCTATGCTATGAAATAAACAACTTTACTGGCATGACATACATCAAAGGACTGATTGATTAGAAATAGATAGCATTCTAATATGTTGATGTACTTATGTTTATTGAGGATGCGCTGCGGTTTTTATTGTTCTAAGTCAATTATTAGAGTGGGGTTATGCATAAATAACATTTTTTAGTGTTTTAATGAGTATTTCTTTATCTTTTTTATTAAGAAAAGAGCCCAGTTCTAGCTCTTTGCCGTGTGAACGAATAATTATCTGTTTAGCATAACCACGGGTTGCCGGCTGTCTTACAAAAATTTTTGTCCATAAACGGTGATATTTCCAGGATTTCTCCGCATGATAACAGCCACGTTCGACAAGTACAGTGGTTTCATCAAAAGTAATCACTTCGGTGTTGATGTTGGCGCGTACGCGCAGGTATAAGCAGATGAACAATGTAGCGACAGAAATAGCAGCAAAAGGCAAGATCATCCATAGCCCCTGAAGTACATAAAGGCTGGATATATAAAGGGCGATAACAGCCAGAGAGCCAGCAATCTTCATATTCGACGTCCAGCTGGCAGAGTTATTCGGTTTGAGTACGATTGTCGCTAAACCGTTTTTCTCATTGATGTGCGTCTCTACCATATTGCACCACCATGTCACATCCGACCATTAAAGCCTGATTTATTGTAACACTAAAGGTTATGTTTTTTTAGTCTGTAGAGAAATGCATCGCGGCTCAAGCCCAGTAATTTAGCGGCTTTTGACTTGTTTCCGCCTGAGTGACTAAGCGCCTGTTTAATGAGGTCGATCTCAAGTGATTCCATATCGATACCATGTTCCGGTAAGGTGTATCCCGAACTGCTGGAGGTTTTGCACTCACGAATATCTAATGGTAAGTTTTGTTTATGGACGACTTCACCGGGAAACAGGGCGGAGATATGAGCGCAGACATTTTTTAGTTCGCGGATGTTGCCTGGCCAGGCATATTGTTTTAACTGGCTGAGTGCGTCTGCACTGAGGGTGGCTGCTTCTGTGTGATTTCGTTGTGCGGCTTCCAGCAAAAAATGTTTTGCCAGTTCAGGGATGTCCCCTCGACGCTGCTGAAGATTTGGCAGTTGCAAAGTCACTACGCTTAAACGATAAAATAGATCCTGACGAAATCTTCCCTGATCCATCATTTGCAGCAGATTGTGGTTGGTCGCGGCGATTATTCTGACGTCGACAGTTTCATGTTCATGTGAACCCACTCGCTGGCATTCGCCGTTCTCAACAAAGCGTAATAATTTAGCTTGCAGTGAGAGTGGTAACTCACCGATCTCATCGAGAAAAAGTGTGCCACCCGATGCTCTTTGTACATAACCGTCCTTTCTTTCGTCAGCGCCGGTAAATGCGCCTTTTTCGTGGCCAAACATCAGAGACTCGATCAGCGCTTCAGGCAGCGCAGCGCAGTTGATAATAACAAAGGGCTTATCGGCACGTTTGCTGCACTGCTGTATCGCCTGTGCCATGAGTTCCTTGCCGGTGCCGGTTTCACCTTCGATCAAGATATGCACGTCGGCAGCGGCTGCAATCTGTGCGGTACGTATGACGGATTCTAGAGCCGGCGAATGACCGACAATAGATGAGAAAGCGTCGTTATTATTAAAATTAAACATACAGGTCTGCGGTACTAATGGTGATGATGGTGTTCCATTGGAATGAATAAACTACCAATGGCCATAATAATAATCAGTAGCCCGACGATTTGCCTGGCACGTGTTGAGTGTGCAAAGCGGGTTATCCAGGAGGTCATAAATCCTGCGGCGATAAGTGTTGGCAGGGTGCCGGCACCAAAAGCCAGCATAGTGAGTGCGCCACTAATAGCATCGCCGGCGGTGAGTGCCCAGATCAATACAAAATAAACCAGCCCACAGGGCAGCCAGCCCCAGATAAGCCCATAAGCTAATGCTTTGGGTAATGAGGCAACAGGCACGAGTTTTCTGCCGATCGGTTCAAGGCGTTTCCACACAGGGATACCAATTTTTTCGACGCTAGCAAGTTGCGGTAACCAACCGGTTAAATATATTCCGATGGCCACCATCATAACAACGCCGATGGTTCTTAATATGGTATGACCCTGGTCAAAACCAGCCGATTGCAATACCTCGGTACCGACAGCGCCAGCAATCAGTCCGGCGACGCTGTAACTGATCAAGCGGCCGATATTGTATGACAGCACAAAAGTAAACAGTTTCGGTTTATGGTTTCGTATTTCAACTGGCAGGCTGAGGCTTAATGCGCCGATGATGCCACCGCACATACCGATGCAATGCATGGTGCTAAAAAAACCGAGTAAAAAGGCCGAGGTGAGTGTGACGGGATCGTTCATAATTTACAACATTGAAAAGTGAAATAAGGGCTGGAGTCTATATTGACGATTCTCAGCGTGCACTCCATTTCTGGAGATAAAAAAGAAAAAGGTCTTGCTTCTAATAACGTCCGTATCTTGACGATGTAGGCGCAGTTTGTTCGCTTGATGTGGCGTCGGATTCTTTAGAAGAATTGGAATAACAACTGCTGGTTAATAAGGCTGTACCAAGAGCTAGCATGATAAACGGTGCTTTCATTGTGAGTTCCAAGATTTACCGATAAGTGAGCAGTTTAGAAGATAATGATATTTACTTTACCTTATTCAGCAGGTTTTGCCCACATGTCGTATTCGTCAGTATCAATGATGGTAACCTGTGTGATATCACCCACTTTATAGTCATGCTCTTCAGCCGCTTCGATATAAACCAGCCCGTCTATATCGGGGGCGTCAGAGGAAGTGCGTGCGATGATGTTTTCTCCGACTTCATCGATGATGACATCACGTGTTCTACCGATATTCTGTTTTAATTTGTTGGCACTGATGCCTGCCTGTTTTTCCATGAAACGCGCCACCCGTTCCTGTTTTACTTCTTCAGGTACGGCACCATCGAGTTCATTGGCTTTAGCGCCATCGACATCTGAATAGGCAAAACAGCCGACGCGATCGAGTTGTGCTTCATCGAGGAACTCGAGTAGTTGCTGAAAATCTTCCTCGGTCTCGCCGGGAAAACCGGCAATGAAAGTGCTGCGTATAGTTATCTCCGGACAGATCTCACGCCATTGGTTTATGCGTCGCATGGTGTTTTCAGATGAGGCTGGGCGTTTCATGGCTTTTAATATTTTGGGACTTGCATGCTGGAAGGGGATATCCAGGTAGGGCAGGATTTTACCTTCAGCCATCAGTGGGATAATTTCATTGACATGCGGGTAAGGGTAAACGTAATGCAGACGGACCCAGATTCCAAACTGGCTTAAAGCTTCACATAATTCAGTCATGCGGGTCTTTACCGGCATGCCATTATAGAACTCGGTTTTATATTTAACATCGACGCCGTAAGCACTGGTATCCTGTGACACGACTAATAATTCTTTAACGCCGGAGGCTGCCAGCCGCTCAGCTTCGAGCAATACATCGTTGACCGGGCGGCTGACCAGGTCACCACGTAAAGACGGGATGATGCAAAAAGTACAGCGGTGGTTACAGCCTTCAGATATCTTTAAATAGGCGTAATGCCTGGGAGTAAGTCGAATGCCCTGCGGCGGTACCAGGTCTATAAATGGGTCATGTTTCGCGGGCAAGTGCTGGTGGATTGCCTGCATCACTTCATCGGTGGCATGCGGGCCGGTGACCGCCAGTACATTGGGGTGGGTCTGTTTGACGATGTCGCCTTTTGCGCCGAGGCAGCCAGTGACGATGACTTTGCCATTCTCGTTCAGTGCTTCACCGATAGCATCTAACGATTCTTCCACTGCAGCATCAATAAAACCGCAGGTATTAACCACCACCAGATCAGCGCCTTCATAACTGGATACGATATCGTAACCTTCGGCGCGAAGTTGTGTGAGAATATGCTCTGAATCAACAGTTGCTTTGGGGCAGCCCAGGCTGACGAAGCCTACGCGATGTGTGGTGTTTTCAGGGGTTGAATTCATGAGAAGATCAGGTTTTCAAAAAGAGTATTTTACCTGAAATATAAGTGGAAAGGGACAGGCCTCATATCTGTTCCTGGTGTTTAAACAATGAGTGATAACGAAGAACGATTTGGCTCACTTGCCAGAGTATATGGTAATGAGAAGTTACAAAAACTCCATCATGCGCATATCTGTGTGGTCGGTATCGGTGGTGTTGGCTCCTGGGTAGTCGAGGCTCTAGCGCGCAGCGGAGTACAGCGCTTAACTCTGATCGATGGCGATGATATCTCACGAAGTAATATGAATCGTCAGTGTCATACCCTGGAGTCTACCCTGGGGAAAATGAAAACAGATGTTATGAAACAACGCGTACTGGATATCAATCCTGAGTGTCATGTACAGATAGTAGATCAATACCTCAGCGATGATAATATCTTTGAGCTGTTGTTGCCGGACACATCACATCCTTTTGATTGTGTTGTAGATGCGATTGATCGCATCAAATTTAAAGCGCTGATGATCTATTTTTGTAAGCGAAATAAATTACCGGTGATAACGACGGGCGGGGCAGGTGGCCTGACAGATCCTACAAAAATTGAAGTAAAAGATCTGTCACGTACCTGGAATGATCCGCTGGCCTCAGCGGTACGTTTGGCACTGCGTCAGGTGCATAACTTTGCACGTAATCCTAAACGTAGCTTTGGTGTTCCCTGTGTTTATTCGACAGAGCAACAGCGTTATCCTGATAGAAACGGAAACGTGTGTTTTCAGAAACCTGGTGTTGCCGGTTTATCACTGGATTGTAATTTTGGGTATGGTTCGGTGGTCAGTGTCACCGCGACATTTGGTTTTATTGCTGCAGCAAAGGCTATTGAGCAGATATTAAAGAAATAGATTGATAGACATTAGAGTATGCCTGCATGTGTTTTATTCAGACGTTTTAATGAGAGAAGTAAAATGCGTTTAGTAAACGATCGTCTGCATTATTTGGAGTGGGCTGTATATCTTCGACTTGCTGCTGTTCAGCAATGCCTACGATGGTGTCGTGGTGACCGGCATCAGCAATGAAGTCGATGATTGTTACTGCTGATGGTTATATCGTTAATTTAGTTTTACAACATAAATAATTTTACAGGGTGCTGTTAAATATAAAAACGACAACCATAACGGCAACTGATCCTGCAAGAATGCCAGGAAGTTTCAGACATATGCCAGGTAGTGCAGCACAATGTTCTTTATCTTTACATTTGTCACAAACGCTCATTCAATACTCCGCAATAAGTGGTACATTCCTGATCGCGTATTTTTGTACTACGTAATCAGGGTCTTCAGCTGCTTCCGTAATAGTGCAACTAAAGTATCGACGTATCCGCGTTGATACCCTGTTTTACCCGATTTATTATTCAGCTAAAACACTGTCATAAACATAATTATTTCCTGACTTATCGTTATCAGGTTATAGGCTTATTCCAGTTCAAATTATCGTCGTCATAACCCTTTTTTACGGAATGACTGCGACAAAACTTTCTGACAGTTTAACGCTAATTCAATTAACTGCATAACTAAGTATAGGGTTAATTCCTGACTATGTGGCAGTATTCGCCAAATAAATAACAGGTTTTATTGTTGGCTAAACGATAAATGAAAATATGAGGTGAACCATTGACATATATCAACATTAATCATTAATTAATGTTAAATATTGCAGTAAAAATGTTTCTGTTTTTGAAAATAATAAAGGCGATGAATAATCATCGCCTTTAAATTCACTCAGCCTTCAAGGTTTATTATTATTTCCGTGTTTCTATTAAGCTTGTTTATGAAACCCGGCTTAGAGCGATACTCGTTTGATACTCTGCAACCCCTGATTCCAAGTATTGTTGGTGGTTGGCATGGCCAGTATATGTTCGCACTTGAGACCAGGGCTATATCAGTAGATATATTGATATAGTCTGTTTTTACTAACGACACATTCGGTTCATCCAGCATCAATCAAAATTACTGTCAGACACCCTATGGCATCCGCTACCGGCACAATTCTTATTTTGTTCAACAGTGCCGTTCTCTCCGCCAATGTGATCTCCTTTTCTATCGAAATCACCAGCATGACAGGCAGCACAATAGACTGCATTTCGTTGCGGAGGCGCATATTGAGGATGAGGATACGGAAGTGTATTGTCCACGGTGTTACCGTGGCAGCCGCTGCAACCGGGATCAATTCTGTGGTCACCTGGGTAGTTTGGTGAAGTATGACTGAAGCTGGTCGGCGCCCAGCCGTTTGTTGTATGACAGGCATCGCACTGGAAAGTCGTGCTTAAATGACCCAGTGGTTTGAAGGTCTTCGCGGCGCCGCCATCAACGTGACACTGGTCACAGTTATTGGTCGTGCTGGCATCGTGAACCCAGGAGCCGCCTAAGAAGGTGGCAGTAGTATGACAGAAGTGGCAATCCAGAGCGGTCGCGATGTGGGCAGGGTTAGTCTTGGCATCCATGCCAATCGCCGTACCACCATCATGACAGGACACACAATTGTCCACGATGCCGGTATGATCGAACACCGCACCTTTGAAGCTAAGAGGGGGACTAGCGGTATGACAGATGCCACAATCCTGGTTTGTTTGTACATGGGTGTCTGTTTTACCTATGGCGAATTTACCATTATGACAGGATCGACAGTTATCTACGATGCCGGCATGATCAAAGGTTCCAGGTATAAAGCCCGTGGTTTGGTGGCACACGCTGCAATCATCGTTGGTTGGCACGTGGTCGGGCGGTGGTATTTTTCCTCTGGCGGTTGCACCATCGTGGCACGACGCACAGCCATCCACGATGCCAGTGTGATCATATTTGGCACCGGCAAATGCTGTAGTGTTATGGCATGCGGAGCAATCTTTGCCCAGCGTATCGGGATGTAACTGTGGTACCTGCGGCATGCCAGTTGCATCAGTACCATTGTGGCACGAGATACAGTTATTTACGATACCGGTATGATCAAACACTGCTGGTTTAAAGGTGCCGGGGACATGACAGAAACTGCAGTCCTGACTGGTCGGGACGTGGCCGATATTCTTCATGGGCCCTACCGGAGCACTCGTAGGATTATCACCGTGACATGCTGAGCAATTAGCCACGATGCCGGTATGATCAAAGGTACCATCGGTGAAATTGTTGCCAATTGCATGACACGATCCACAATCGGAAGTCGTGGCAGGATGAGGATCAGGCGCCTGTGCCTTTCCTAAGGCTCCTGCCGCAACATTACTTGCACTGCCATCATGGCACGACTCACAATTACCGGTGATACCCGCATGGGTAAAATTCGTGGGCGCCATGAACGAAACATTCGTGTGGCAAACGTAACAATCCTGGACCGTTGGCAGATGGCCTACGGCTTTAACAGCCAAAGGATTATCAGGAATAAACTTGCTGATATGACAGCCTTCGCAGCCACCTGTAATACCTGGGTGAACAGAGCCTATAAATGTTGACGCAGAAGTAAAACCGCCGATAGTCGTGTCATTGTGACATTGACTGCATTCCGCCTGTGCCGGGATGTGATTAACTTTCTTCGGCGTTGCAATGCCCGTGTTATGGCAGGACGCACAATCGCCGCCCACGATACTCAGATCATGGGCAAAAGTACCGACGAAAGTATTAAAGGTGGGGGTAATGTGGCAAGAAGAACAGTTCAGGTTCGTCGCTACGTGGCCCAAAGACTTGCCTGTGCTGATCGAGCCGTCATGACAGGTCAGGCAATTACTGGTATCGGTGCTCGCATGGTCAAACGTCACACCAGCAAAGGTTGTGGTGTTATGGTAAACGTCGCATTCCTGATTATCAGGAGTGGTCGGTATGTGATTCAGAAGTTTACCCGCACTAATTCTATTGTCGTGGCACGACGTGCAGCTGCCAGCGGCGGCATCGGCATGATCATAGGTGCCCGTGGT
>JBFFVI010000032.1:0-12393 GCA_041570895.1 Gammaproteobacteria bacterium | reverse complement strand
TCGGTATATTACTTTTCTACAGTTTCGCTCGTTGATATTAAGAATGATAATACATTAAATACCCAGGCAGAACTTAAGCGAGCAAAGCAGGCTTTACTGGATTACGCGTTAATAAACTGGCGAAGGGCAGGAGATGGCGGGAAAATAGGAAAGTTACCATGTCCGGATCATATAGCGAATGCTATAGATGAAGGTCTTCAGGAAGGAAATTGTGGCACTGCGTATGATAATAAAATCGGTTTTTTCCCCTGGCGTACGCTTGGCATTGATACCCCTAAGGACAGTAGCGCTAGTTGCTTATTATATGTGGTATCTCCTGCTTATAAATTGAACCCCGTAGCGGCACTTAACCCTGACAGTTATGGGCAAATTCAGATTGTCGATTCAGTGGGTGGCGTCATACAGGGAGCGAGTCCAGAAGACAGGCCTGTTGCGGTGATAATTGCACCTGGTGAGGCATTGGCTGGTCAGGCTCGTGTTTTTGATGAAGATTCAATCTGTGGATTAGATTATGCAAATATCTCAGCCTATCTTGATGATGATGGCACCACTGATAATGCAGCGATAGCTGCGGCCGCAAACAATGTGATCGATGTGCTCGTTAATAGTTATGCAGGTTCTGATGACTGGGATAATCCTAATCCACTAAACGATCGATTAATAACGATAACGCATGAAGAGTTTTGGGATGCACTGGATAGTACGATTACAGATGCCGCCTTTGATACTCGTATGGATAATTTAACCGAGGCCATTGCCATGTGTCTGGCTGCCTATGGAAGCAATAATGGCGACCATTTGCCTATGCCAGCAGCGTTGGATTTAAATAGCAATGACTACCGGAATGATTTTTCATATGATGATAGTGGCGTATTTACTTCAGGGTTCTCTGGACGGTTACCCTATGATATATCTAATGCTAATCTAGCATTACCTGCGCCGGTAGTTCCGCCAAATGATGATAATCTTTTTAGTAACACGGTTTGTGATGATATTGATTTGGTAACAGGCGTATTTAACAATATAAATTTTAAAGATGATTCAGGTGATGATAATGGCGAGTTTTTTGATCTTTGGCGTAACTGGAAAGATCATTTTTTCTATGCCATAGCAGAAGCACATAAACCTGATGCAGTGGTAGCTCCATGTGCAGCGAACTGTATACGTGTTAATGGTGCAGACTATGCCGGTATCGTCTTTTTTTCTGGCCTGAAGCAAGCGGGTCAGCAACGATATGCGCCACCGTTCGATAGTGCTCTGGCAGCAGATGGGATCGATGATAAGGATGATGTTGTTAACTACCTGGAGAATGGTAATGCTGTACTTTTTCCAGATAATTTCGGTAATCAGGTATATTTCCCCGCTCCTTTCCCCGCTGCACCGCCGAGTAATGACATTATGTTTTGTATAACACCAGCGATGACCGTCAATCGATGTTAGTCAAAAAACAATCAGGTTTTACCTTAGTTGAAATAGCCGTGGTGCTGGTCATCGTCGGTCTGTTAGTGGGCAGTTTTATCGGTACCTTCGTAAGCAGGGTTGATGCCACCAGGCGTGATAATACAAAAAGCGAGCTACTGGAGATTAAGCAGGTCTTAATCGCGTTTGCTTATAGTCAGGGTGCTAATGTTTATCTGCCCTGCCCGGACACAGATGTCCCGCCTGATGGTCTAGAGAATAGACTGGCAGGTGTCTGTAATCCTGGTGGTGCGCTAGGTATCTTACCCTGGATAACCTTAGGTCTTGGCCGAGAAGATGCCTGGGCGACACACTATCGCTACTGGGTAAATGATGCTTATGCCATAAACACCGGGTTTGATCTGACTAGTGATGATGCTGGCGGCGGTAATGCTGCAGTACAAACCAGAGTTAACGATGTGGCTGCTAATATGGTGAACAATGCAGTTGCAGTCATATTCTCTCATGGTAAGAATAGTTTAGGGGGAGTTAGCGTTGCAGGCGTCAATCAAGACGTAATTCCTGCTGCGGGAAGGGATGATGAAAACGAAAACGCTGATGGCGATCAGATCTTTATGGCCAGGCCACCAAGTGAGGAAGGATCTGCAGCAGCGGGGGGTGTATTTGATGATATTGTCATATGGATAAACTCTTACGAGCTGAAAGCCAAAATGGTTGAAGCTGGCAAATTGCCCTGAGTGATTACGTGAGAGTAAAACATACTCGACCATCAACATTATCATCAATCTTCAAACTAAAGCCGTGGGATGCAGCGAGTTCATGTGATTGATATAGCCCGATACCAAAACCATCCTGCGAAGAAACAACTTCTTTAAACAGGCACTCAGAAATCTCAGGTCCTATAGCGCTGCCAGTGTCTATGACGGATAATTGCAGACGATTTTTAGTTTCAACTAGAGATACCTGGATGTTGAGTTTGGGCTCACGCATACGTTTGCTACGCGCATTATCAAGCAAGTTCTCCACTACGGTAGTAAAAATATCGACCGGTATTTCACGGTCCTTGTTGATGTCAGAAGAAAACTCGATATGTCTGCCAGCATAACGCAGCTGTAATTGATTCCACCAGTGAAGCAGGGAACCAGTTGTCGCCGGATTGCCTATGCTGTAATTTTCAGGCGAACGTAGTTTCTCGAGAGTCGTATTTAGACGTTGAGTTAACAGCGGCATCTGTTTTTTTAGTACGTCAATAATCTCCCGCATTTCAGTGTCAGTATCATTGATTATCTGCGTCATCATCTGTGTTGATTGCAGTATATTTTTCACATCATGGGTTAATTTAGAGCCGGTTTCATATATTGCCTGCATATGAGCCTGTTTGATGATCTGTTGCTCCTGCAGTTTGGCCCGATAGTAAAATGTCAGTACGCTGAGTAATAATTTGCTGTGAAACAGCAGTGATGGGCCAACAGGCGTGTATGTATATATGGTTAATTTAAGTTTTTCATCATCGATAGTCACCTTGTGAGAGGATAGCTCACCTTCTATTCCTTTCTCGGTGTCAGTCTGCCAGCTAACACCGCATATCCAGTGCTGTTGCATCAGATAGCGCAAACTTGCGGAAAGAAAGTTTATCGGTCTAAGGCTGGTATTAGCTTCAAGTGCTGATACATGGGTGAACCATTGTTCAAAAGGGCCGCCTATGTTGAGTAGATATTTTTCCAGTAACCGCGCCAGTCCACTGAAGCCTGCACGAGGTGACCATAAAAACGCAGTCAGCAGTAAAAAAAGACTTAAGATACTGATGCTGATGGCCAGTGATTCGATATATGGCTGCTGTGTTGTCAGGCTTATTAGTGTGCTGCCCATACATAAAAAGATAACTAGCAACACGACAAAAAAGCCGCGGATAAAATCGATCTGTTTTGAGCTTTCACTCGATGCTGGCACGAATAACAAGATTAATGGTAGAAACACCAGGCTCATATTAAAAGAGGATCGCAGTGATGAAGCGATTGCGGCAAGATGGAATAGATTGGGGGTGGTAACTAAAACAAGTTCAAGAAAAAGGATGATAACGGCCAGTCCATAAGCAGCGCGCGCAAGACCACGAGCAAAAATTCGCCCGGTCAATAATGTCAGTAACAATAAAGCCCAAAAAGCGTTTAACCAGGGATTAAACCAGTAGATAAAGCTAAATATTAACAGCAGTAGAACAATGACCTGTTTCGCACTAAAAGATGACTGCTGGTTGATGACCGGTTGCCATGAAAGAAAAAAGCCAAAATGAATAATAAGAAAGCTTTGTGTGATGGTGTCGCTATAACCGATATGACTTGCGGCTAATAGACTGAAGAGCATCAGCCCCAATAAACGGTGCTCGTTATTGAGAAGCAATTGCTTGTTTATGGACATGAGATATATAATTTTATTAATTTCATATGATTGTAGAACAAGGTTGGCGCCTTTGTATCAATAGTCGCTATAATCAATCTGAGCGAAAATAAATAAGGTATAAGTGCAAATCAATATGTTTTCACAGGTTCTCACGATATCCAGATTCACCATCATCGAAGCATTGAGAAATCGACTGATATTAATGTCATTTCTGGTCGTCGGCATCAGTTTTGCGCTGGTTGAATTTATCGGGGAACTGGCAATTACAGAACATCGGGCCACTCAGGTAGCCATCCTTGCCGCATTTTTACGTATGAGTGCCGTAGTCATTATTACTTTATTCGTTGTATCGAGCACAGTTCGTGAGTTGCACGATAAAACACTGGAAATGATTTTGGCGATGCCGATACGTCGTGGTAGTTATTATCTCGGCAAATTAATCGGTTACCTTTATCTCGCCGTTCTGCTCGCAGTAATTTTTTCTGTATTATTGTTATTGTATGCAGATTCAGAGCAGGTATTTATCTGGATGATCTCACTCTTTTTAGAGCTAACACTGGTCATCGCATTGAGCCTGGTGATGTTGTTTACCTTTAATCAGCTGCCTTCCGCACTGGCAGGTGTGTTTCTTATCTATGGCGCATCACGTATCGTCAGCTCGATATTGCTGATGTCAAAATATCCGATTGTCGCGCATACATCGACAGCGCAACAGTTTATGGACGGTTTTATTGAGCTTCTAACATGGCTGTTGCCTGATATGCATCGCTACACTCAGACGTCATGGCTAACGTATAACACGGCAGATTCAGGCACGCTGCTGCCTTTGTTTGGACAGACTGTGGTTTACCTGGTCTTTCTTTCCTTTATCGCCTTATTTGATTTCTACAGAAAGAACTTCTAACGAGCATATGGTGCACTACTTCCACTATTTACATAAAGATAGACCGGTTAGTGATGTTCCTAAATCGGTAAAATGGTTATTGGTAATAAGCTTTGTTTTACAATTGATCTGGCACGGTTTTCAGCAACCTGTTGTAGCCAATGCAAAAGATCTGGCGCCGCCATTATCAACCCGCAGTTATGTGATGAGCTCCCTTGGCGAGCCCATAGCAGCCGCCAAATTTTTAAATTTATGGTTACAGGCGTATGATAATCAGCCTGGTGCGAGTCTTTCATTTCATCAGCTGGACTATCCACGTTTAACACAATGGCTGGACACGATACTGGAGCTGGATCCTGATGGGCATTACCCCATGCTGGTGGCTTCTCGTGTTTATGGCAGTGTAAAAAACCCGGAAAAACAACGAATAATGACGGATTATGTCTTTTCTAAATTTATTGAAGAGCCTAATAAATACTGGCGTTGGCTGGCACATGCTGTTATTACCGCAAAACATGAACTAAAAGATTTAGATCTGGCATTAAAGTACGCAGATGCGTTGGCAGAAAAAGCCACCGGTGAAAATGTGCCATACTGGGCTAAAGACATGAAAATTATCGTATTAGAAGATATGGGGCAGCTGGAAGCGGCTAAAATCCTGGTCGGCGCACTGATCGATAGTGGCGAGATAGCTGACCCCTATGAATTAAACTTCTTAACGCATAAGATAGCGACACTAGAGGAAAAAACGGCAAATGAATAACAAAGTGTTGAAATCTCGACAGATTTTTTGTCATTAAAGCCTGTATTTTTACTGCAAACCTGCATATTATGGGCTATAAAATATTGGTATGGTAATTGCTCTATTAATAATATAAGAATAATAAGAATAATATAAATGATGCAATTTGGATTGAGAAAAATGTTATGAATATAGTATTGAGACAAAAAGGTTTTACGCTGATTGAAATCGCTATCGTATTAGTGAGTATTGGCCTGTTGCTGGGTGGTGTCTTAAAAGGTCAGGAGTTGATCAATACTGCAAGAGTTCGCGCTTTAAATAATTCTGTAGATGGTGTTACCGCAGCCTGGTTTAGCTTCCAGGATCGTTACCGTGCTTTTCCTGGTGATTATACTCAAGCAACAGTTAATCTTCCCGGTATTGCCAATGCTTTAGGTAATGGTGATGGTGACGGCCAGGTGAATACTGATAACGAGCGAAATAATGTCTGGGTGCATCTCGAAGCGGCAGGTTATATTACCGGCGGTTATAACGATGAGACGCTGACCGTTGCAGCAACAGACTATGCCTGCGGTGTAACACAGTGCCCGGACAACGGTTTTGGTTCAGGCATGAACCTGAGTCATGGCAGCATGGGGCAGGCCGCTGGTGCTAATGCCCATGAGTTACTCTCCGGTCGCGGCATTCCGGTAGAAGTGCTAGCTGAATTAGATAGAAAAATAGATGATGGCCAGGCCGGCTCGGGTGCTATGCAGCTCGGAGTGGTAGGTCTTGGTTGGGGCGCTGGAACAGAGATTACAGATTGTCAAAATGCGGGCGATGTTAATTTATACGGGTTACAAACACCGAGTTCAAACTGTGCGGCTGTGTTTAGAAATTTTTAAATTAAATTGAGATCATTTCTATTTTAAAAGAGTCCAAGTTGGGCTCTTTTTTTTGCAGGTTAAGATGAATATAAAATGCCAACAAGTGGTTAAGAAGTATTCGAACAAAGTGGTGTTGGATAACGTCGACCTGGATGTCGAGCAGGGTGAATTTTTTGGTCTGGTCGGTATGAACGGCAGTGGCAAGTCAACCTTGATCAAAGCAGTACTTGATCTGGTGGGTATAGATTCAGGAAAAATTGAAATAGATAAGATTCCTCATCGAAAAGTAAACTCGCGCGAGAATATTGCCTACCTGCCTGATCGTTTTTCTCCGCCCGCACATCTAAGAGGGCAGGATTTCATTCAGTACATGCTGCGTTTACATGGCAGTAGCTGCGAGCCGCAGGAAATTGAAAAGATACTGGACGGACTGGAGCTGGATAAAACGGTGATGCAGGAATCAGTGAATAAATTATCGAAAGGTATGACGCAGAAGCTGGGCCTGGCATCATGCCTGTTAAGCGGCAAATCATTATTGATCTTAGATGAACCGATGAGCGGCCTTGATCCACGTGCCCGAGTCCTGTTTAAAAAACAGTTGACCTTGCTGAAAAAGCAGGGTGTCACCGTGTTTTTCAGTTCGCATATGCTTGCAGATGTAGAAGAGATGGCCGATACCATGGCCGTTTTGCATAACAGTAAAATTTATTATTCTGGCGCACCGGAAAATTTTAAACAGAAGTATAAAGCCGTGAACGTCGAACAGGCGTATATGAATTGTATCGAGCAATAACACCGATCTAGATATATGGTATCGAGAGTTGTTGCCCGTTCGTTTGTTTTTGTACTTAGATGCCCAGTTCCTTGATTTTCCTGGTCAATGTATTTCGTCCCCAGCCCAACAATTTAGCGGCGTCATTTTTACGGCCATTGGTTTTCTGTAAGGCCGCCTCGATCAGTATTTTTTCGACATCGGCAATGATGCTTGCAGCAATTTCGGTTTCGCCGGAAAGCAGCTTTTGCTGTGTGGTGATCGATAGCGTCTGCTTCCAGTCGCCACCGGTGTTAACACTGCCAGCTTGAGAATCAGCCAATAATTCTGGCGGCAGGTCAGACATATGAACGGTCTGACCTGAAGTCATGACCGCCAGCCAGTGGCAGGTGTTCTCCAGTTGTCTTACGTTACCCGGCCAGCTTAGAGACGATAAGTAATTCATCGTGTCTTCATCGATGGTTTTAGCTTCGACTTCCAGTTCTTTAACGGCACGCTGTAAAAACAGCCTGAGTAATGCCGGGATATCTTCTTTTCGTTCACGCAGAGCAGGCAGATGGATGCGGATGACATTTAGACGGTGGAACAGGTCTTCACGAAATAGCCCCTGTTTAACATGCTCTTCCAGATTCTGGTGAGTTGCTGCTATCACTCGGACGTTAACTTTGATCGGCGTGTGACCACCTACGCGATAAAAAACCCCATCAGACAGTACACGTAATAACCGTGTCTGTAATTCAGCTGGCATGTCACCGATCTCATCGAGAAACAAGGTGCCGCCATCAGCCTGTTCAAAACGGCCTTTGCGTAGAGCCTGCGCGCCAGTAAATGCGCCGCGCTCATGTCCAAATAATTCGGACTCTAATAGCTCCTTGGGTATTGCCGCCGTGTTCAGTGCAATGAACGCGTTGTTTGCACGCGGGCTGTGTTTATGCAGAGATAAGGCAACCAGTTCTTTACCGGTACCAGACTCACCGGTGATTAATACACTGATAACCGATTTTGATAAACGACCGATGGTGCGAAAAACTTCCTGCATCGCGGGTGCAGCGCCGATAATTTCAGGGCCTCCCTGATCCGATATGAGATGTGAGCCATTGGTCTGTTTTTTTACGCAGGCACGTTGTGCTACTGCTACGGCTTCATCGATATCAAAAGGTTTCGGCAGGTATTCAAAAGCTCCACCTTGATATGCTGAGACAGCACTGTCTAAATCTGTATGTGCTGTCATTATAATCACCGGCAGGTCCGGATGATCTCTGGAAAGATGAGAGAGTAATTCCAGCCCGTCGATACCGGGCATGCGAACGTCGGTAATGATGGCGTCAGGTTCTTCGAGTTTTAGCTTATCCAGTATGGTATTGGCATTGTCGAAGCTGGTAACTAAGAAACCAGCAGCTTCGAGTGCTTTCTGTAAGACCCAGCGAATCGAATCATCATCATCGATGATCCAGAGATGACTTTGCGTAGTCATTGTTCAGCTCCAAAATAATTTTCGTTGTGTAAGTTAATGGGCAACAGGATAGTAAATACGGTTTTGCCAGGCCTGCTGGTGAATTCGATTAAACCATTATGCTGTTGCACCAGGGTTTGTGCGATAGATAGACCCAGGCCTGTGCCATCAGCATGACCGGTAATCATCGGCATGAATATTTTTTCCTGTATATCTTTTGACACACCATTGCCGTTGTCTTCGATATCTATCCTTGCTACTAAAGGGTAAGTGTGTGATCCAATCTTGCAGTTACGCTGTGTGCGCGTTTTAAAATTAATCTTTCCTTTACGTTCATCGATAGCTGAAACAGCAATGACAGCGTTACGGGTAATATTCAGAATGACCTGAATCATCATGGACTCGTCGGCGTGTAGTTCAGGTACACTTGGGTCATAATCGACGGTTAGCTCTATATCGTCATTTTCGGCAAGCACCAGTTGGCGAACATGTTCTAAAATTTTATGTATATTGACGTCGCTCTTAGTGGGAATATCTTTAGGTCCGACCATCCGGTCGAGCAAGTTTTTTAAACGGTCGGCTTCGTTGATAATGATCTGTGTAAACTGTCGGTTATTATCATCCTCCAGTTCTCTCTCAAGCAGCTGCGCTGCACCACGGATGCCGCCGAGCGGGTTTTTGATTTCATGGGCAAGACCGCGCAACAAACTTTTACTGGCTTCATACTGGCTCAGGATGCTCTCTTCATGTGAAATCTTAAGCTGAGTTTTTAAGCGAATAAATTCTAGTAATAAGAACCTTCCTTCGCGGCGATACGGGATAGGTGAAACCGAATAATCGACATCTATGGACTTGTGATGGTGTACACGGAGCTGATCTTCATAAACGGTGTATGGGTGCGCCGAAACGAGCGATCGTTCAAGGCGGTCAAAAAACTCATGTTCATTGATGATCAGGTCGCGGATATTTTTTGTCATTGCGCGCGTATTGCTGATATGAAACAGCATCTCCGCGGCAGGGTTAATATAAATAACCTGCAGGTTCTCACCGATGACGACGACTGCGGAGTGCAGATTGTCGATGATGGTTTGTGGTGAGTTATATTCAGAAATAGCCATAATGTACTTTATGCAAAAACTAAACCAGTTTTATCAAAGTTAAGAAATAATTTATTTATTGGTTTTTCAAGGACTTGCTGTAAACGAACAGGAGAAAATCAAAAAAACAAACAAGAGGAGCGTATTCTACCGCACCATTATGGTGCGCAGCTAGTATTATCGCAGCGCCTGAGGAATTATATTGATGAGCGGTTACCTGGAAATAACGGTATTTTTGATATGTATAGTCACTGACTGGGTGCGTTTTATGATTTTTCCCTTTTTGTTTCTCACCTGCCCCTGAATCTGATGTTCACCCCGGTCGGCGCGACCAATCTGCAGCGACAGGCTTTGGCTGTTTTTAACCAGTGGTTTGCCATCCATCAGCAGCCAGATATTATGGCCTTCAGCAGTACTTAAAGCCGGTTTAAGCTGCATGGTGACAGTAAGGTCGGGCTCATTCCAGATGACCTGCTGGCTCGTTGGTGCGCTGATGCTGAAAGCGGTGTATTTGGTTTCAACGGCTTTTTCTTCTTCGACGATTGCTTCTTTTGGTTGGACTTTGGGCGCGTCGACAACGGTTAGCGGCGGCGGGGTAAATACCTGTGAATCAGTAAATGGTTTGTCTGAATAAATCACATTGCCTTCTTCATCCAGACCTTTATATAAACCGGCGTGTGCAGTAAAGCCGAAAGGCAGCGCGATGAAGAATAAGCTTAATACAATAATATATTTCATGCTTGTTAGCATAACGTTTGGCTGCCCGAATCACAATGAAAAAAGCCCCGCACATAATTTAAATGTGCGAGGCTTTTAGTATTCAAACTGCCTGAGTGTTTCCATGCCGGGGCATGGCAGGCGGTATGAGTTTATACGCTGTAGTACATGTCGTATTCACAAGGGTGTACGGCCATACGGTAGCGCTGTACTTCCTGTTCTTTCAGCTTGATGAAACCATCGATGGTATCGTCATCAAATACACCGCCTTCGGTTAAGAATGCGCGGTCAGTATCCAGTGCTTTCAGTGCCTCATCTAAAGAGAACGCAACCTGTGGAATTTTAGCTTCTTCTTCCGCTGGCAGGTCGTATAAATCTTTATCTGCAGCTTCGCCTGGATCAATCTTGTTCTTGATACCGTCAAGGCCTGCCATCAGCATAGCAGCAAAAGCCAGGTATGGGTTTGCAGATGAGTCCGGGAAGCGAACTTCGATGCGACGTGCTTTAGGGTTTGATACATGCGGAATACGGATGGAAGCAGAACGATTACGCGCTGAATAAGCCAGCATAACAGGCGCTTCGAAGCCAGGAACCAGACGTTTGTAGCTGTTAGTTGATGCGTTGGTGAAAGCATTAAGTGCTTTCGCATGTTTGATAATGCCACCGATGTAGTACAGCGCTGTTTGAGACAGGCCGCCATACAGATCACCAGAGAACAGGTTTTCGCCATTCTTAAAGATAGACTGATGAACGTGCATGCCACTGCCGTTGTCACCGACCATCGGTTTAGGCATAAAGGTTGCTGTTTTGCCATAGGCGTGAGAAACATTGTGTACAACATATTTGAATATCTGTACTTCGTCAGCTTTGCGAACCAGTGTGTTAAATACAGTACCGATCTCACACTGACCGGCAGTACCTACTTCATGGTGATGTACTTCGGTAGGGCAACCCATGTCTTCCAGTACCAGGCACATAGATGAACGCAGGTCCTGTAATGAATCGATAGGAGGTACAGGGAAATAACCGCCTTTAATACCAGGGCGGTGACCCATATTATTGCCTTCGTATTCTTTACCAGTATTCCATGCGGCTTCTTCAGATTCGATCTTGTAGAAAACGCCACCCATTTCGTCGCCCCATTGAACGCCATCAAAAACGAAGTATTCGTTTTCAGGGCCAAAGTAGGCAGCATCACCAACACCGCTGGCGTTAAGGTACGCTTCAGCGCGTTTTGCAATAGAACGTGGGTCACGGTTATAACCCAACATATCGGTTGGCTCGATGATGTCGCAACGCAGGTTCAAGGTAACTTCTTCACAGAACGGATCAATAACATGTGAATCGCAGTCTGGCATTAAAATCATGTCAGAAGCATTGATTCCTTTCCAGCCTTGAATTGAAGAACCGTCGAACATTTTGCCTTCGAGCAGGACATCTTCATCGATAGTGTGTGAAGGCACAGAAACGTGTTGCTCCTTACCTTGTGTATCAGTAAAACGGAAATCAACGAATTTAACGTCTTTTTCCTTAATCATATTCAGTACGTCGCTTGCAGCCATTATAAGAGCCTCTATAAATGTATAAATAATAATCCGTGCAGAGTGTTCAGATGCAGCCCGAGATCGGCACGGCGTATGTTTCTGTATATTTACCCAGAATGTTGTCTGGATAAAAGAACCTTTAATCAATTCTGTTCGTATTGAATAATTTCTAATTATTTGAAACAGAACTCATCAAAGGTCCTTTTTTTCAGGGGTAGATTTTGCACCAAACATTCCAATAAGGGAAACATCATATCATGCGTTTATCAGGAATAAAGCATTACAGTGGCTCCGGCCTGGCCACAACGCACTATATTGGTGCTGTTTAGCAAAAATGTAACTGACACTCGCCGATACAGGTAATCTGCTGGCATGCCTGTTCAAATTCCTGCTTCAAGGGCTCAGCGTCATCCAGTGCTTGCAGATATTTAAGAGGCAGGCAGGCTTCAACACTGATTTGACCGTCAAGATAATGCAGGGATATGTCGTCAATATTTTTCAAT
>JBFFVI010000031.1:0-12572 GCA_041570895.1 Gammaproteobacteria bacterium | reverse complement strand
TGGCGCAACCCTGCTACATATCCATCTACATCATTTCAGCCCCAGCGGTGGTGTCTCCGGTGTTGCAGTATTAGCTGAATCACATATTAGTGTACATACCTGGCCGGAACGTGATTATGCTGCCTTCGATGTTTTCATGTGTGGTGACGCTGAACCAGAAAATGCCGTGCCGGTATTAAAACGGGCCTTTTTCCCTCGACGTATCGAAGTCTGCGAAGAACTTCGTGGCCGAGTAAGCAAATGAAGACCTATAGTGAAACGCTGTATGATTCCTATGGTCAGGAATTTGCTGTCGATAAAGTGTATTTCGAAAACAAAACCGATCACCAGCATCTGATCATTTTCGAGAACGCCAAGTTTGGCCGGGTGATGGCACTGGACGGTATTATACAGACCACCGAAGCAGACGAATTTATCTATCATGAAATGCTGACCCATGTGCCGCTGATGGCGCACGGTAAGGTCAAACGTGTGCTGATCATCGGCGGCGGTGATGGCGGCATGCTACGCGAGGTCTGCAAACATCACTCAGTAGAACATATTACCCAGGTCGAGATCGATGCCCAGGTGGTCGATATGTGTAAACAATATCTGCCAAATCACAGCGCAGGCGCCTACGACGATCCGCGGGTCCATATCGTGATCGATGATGGCATCAATTTTGTCCGTGAATGCAAAGATCACTTCGATGTGATCATCTCAGACAGCACCGACCCCATCGGTCCGGGTGATGTCCTGTTTACTTCTGATTTTTATCAGCACTGTAAAAAGTGTCTTAGCGAAGGCGGCATACTGGTGACGCAAAATGGTGTGGCCTATATGCAGCTGGATGAAGTCGTTACGACTGCAAAACGACTGCAGCCATATTTTTCAGATTACTCCTTTTACAGTGCGGCCATACCCACTTATATCGGCGGCATTATGACCTTTGCATGGGCAACAGATAACCCTGACCTGCGCACGCTGCCAGTAGAGAAAATCGCACAGCGTTTCGAAGCTGCAAAGATAAATACCCGTTACTATAATCCAGCCATCCATGTCGCCAGCTTTGCCCTGCCGCAGTATATTCTGGATGCGCTTGAGAAAGATGCCTAAGGCAATCAAGAGTGACCAGGCTATGAATCGTTTAACCATAGAATCGACAGATAAGGCTGTGTTTTATCAGCAGATGGTGCAACAGCATGGATCACCTTTGCTGATACTCGACTGCGATCAGCTGGTTCAGCAGTACAACGCCCTATCCAACGCATTACCGGACGTACAGCTTTTTTATGCGATCAAAGCGCTGCCTCATCCGGCAGCGATACAGACACTGGATACCCTGGGCGCCGGTTTTGATATTGCCACCAGTGGCGAAATCGAATTGCTGAGACAACAGGGAGGACGTGCACGGCAGACGATCCACACTCATCCGATCAAGCGTGATGCAGATATACGTCATGCGTTACGCTTTGGCTGCACCACCTTTGTCATCGACAATGTCTGGGAACTGGAAAAATTTGTCCATTATCGTCATCGTGTTGGTCTGCTGGTGCGCGTCAGCTTTCCCAACCCGAACACGCCGATTGATCTATCACGCAAATTCGGTTGCCGTGAAGATGAAGCATCTATCCTGATCCAGAAGGCACAATCGCTAGGCCTGCATGTAAAAGGTTTATCTTTTCATGCCGGTTCCCAGTGCCCCGATTCAGGCAACCATGTGCATGCCATCGAACAGTGCGGAAAAATCATCAATGAGGTTTACCAGGATTCCGGCAAGTTACTCTCTGTGCTGGATATAGGCGGCGGTTTTCCGGTTGAATACATGCAGCCGATGATGGACATCGAAAGTTTTTGCGCACCGATCCGACAGGCATTAAAAGACCTGCCGGAACATGTACAGGTCATCGCCGAGCCTGGTCGTTATCTATCGGCACCGGCGATGAAAGCGGTATCCTCTGTCATGGGTAAAGCCAAACGCGGCGATGCCTGCTGGTATTATCTGGATGATGGCATCTACGGTTCCTACTCAGGCCAGCTGTTCGACCATGTAACGTATCCCTTAACCGTTTTCAGTGACATCCAGGCAAAGGAACAGGCGGTACTGGCCGGCCCAACCTGTGACAGTATCGATGTCATTGCTGAGCAGGTCAGCATCGCGCCATTATCTATCGGCGATATCGTCGTCGGTCATCAGATGGGAGCCTATACTTCTGCCACCTCGACCCACTTCAACCTGTTCGATAAGGCGAAGATCGTTGCCATCAATCAACCCGCGCAACATACCGAAAACATATTTCAGTTAAATAATAACTGAAACAAGAAAGCGGTCGCTGCATCTGCAGGCATCAAGCTGGTGATGTCTGCAACTTATTTCACAGCACGCTCATATCTTTATCTTTAAAGGTCACCCAGATATTTTTAATCATTTAGCAGATCTGTCACCGCCTCACCGTAAAAGGTCTTGGCGACTTCCCAGTTGCCCGGATTGATCGAATCGACAATATCCGCATACAAAATCATCGGGCTTAAACCTTCTACATTTTCATCCGCCACATAACTTGGCGACCAAAAACTCTTATAGATACAAATCTCACCCTCATCATCTCTTCTCAGGCCATAATGTTCAGCAAAACTTTTATGTCTCGTATCCGAGGAAAAATATAAACTGATGGTCTCCGGCATCATAAAAGGTGTTGATTTTGCGATAATGACTTCGCCCCCCCATAAGCCCTGAAAATCAATGGGATTAGCTGTCTTCCACCAGTTTTCATCGTCACAGGTATAACACGCCAGGATCTGCTTGGGTCGTAACTTCTCCAGATAACCATCGACCCAACGTTCAAACAAACGTTTTTTGTTTACCAGGCGTCGCTCGCCATCATCCATGATATAACCTGAAGCATATAGATCATCGATAACAGGCCCCACGCTGCCGAGAGCAATATTGACCTTATTTGATATATCACGATATGAGGCACGAAGAAATTGCGGCCGATTGAAAATTGCAAAGATCAATTTTAAGCCCGCAGCATTAAATGCCCTGCCTCTTACACGTTTGCTGCGTAACCGTGATAGCTTTTTGCCTTTAACGTAAAGATTTAATTTCTTATCTTTGCAGGTAAAGTCCTTGATAGATAAGTTACCTGCGCAATCAACAAAAGAAATTGACCGCCGGCGCAGTTTTTCTGCCATCACCGGATTAACAAAATCTGCAAATAACAGGGTCTTCGATGGCATCGACTTTATTTGCGATATCAAGGCATCAATATTTTTTTGTGGCGCCCATGCCTGCACAAAGACAGTATAGCGCTGTTCAGCATGATCACTATCGAGTGCTATTATTTCACTATCGCCTGACGCCTGTTTTGCCGATGAAAAAATATTTTCACCGGATGATAAATTCAACTCATTTCTGACATGCTCATTAAGCTGCTGCAATGCAATTTGCAGGATCTGCTTTTTCTCCACCGGGTAATTCCTCTCAATACCAGGGAACGGCATCATATTTGCGCGTTCGAAAATAATGAACAAAATATAACACACTATCAAATAAACCGTCATTACTTATTAACAGCGACTGGAAGTTAGGGTATGCTGTTAAATGAAGACTCAGTATAAACCTGTTTTAATAGAGCGTTATGTTGCTGCTTGTGCGTCAGCCAATTACCGAGGAACCATGGTTAATATAGTGTCAGATTCTTCCCAACAAATTGACCTGATCTGCGCGCAACATCTCTATAAAAGCGCACCCGCCGTTAACCTTGCCGTAATCTCTGGCGCTATTCTTACCGCTGCATTCTATTATCAGCAAGCCGGTAAGATAATCCTTCTATGGGTTGCACTCATTTGTCTGATTGCATGTATACGCATAGTCATTTCCAGGCATTTTTTTCTGCAGCAAAAAGCCGGCTTTGATCGTCTTGCTCTGAACTTTTGGGTAAACGCATATACCATCTCGGCTTTGGCCTGTGGTTTAAGCTGGGCATCACTTATATTCTTTATTCCAACGACCATCAGCCCTGTAAGCATCAGCGTGATGTACCTCATATTTTTTGCTCTGATGGCTGAAACGATTACCGCGATGCCGGTTATTTTAAGAGCCTATTACGCCTACACCTTACCAATATTTTTAGCCGCCTTTCTTTTCCCTTTTTTCACTAGCTCCAGAGAAATGCTGTATTTAAGTATTGTATCGGCAGTCTATTTTCTCTTCATCGTTACTACAGGTCGGATACTGAACAAACGTTATATACAAAACTTTTCCATACTCCTCGAAAATGATGCGCTGATTGGCAAGTTACACGACGAAATCATCCAGAAAGAACTGGCTCAGACTGAATTGATAAATCAGCAGCAGGCACTTGAACAAACGGTTGCGCAACGCACCAGGGAACTCAGTGAGATCAATGCGACTTTAGTCAACGAAATAAATGAACGACTCCGCATAGAAGCCAGTTTTAAACACCAGGCACACCATGATGCTCTTACCAGCTTACCTAACCGCCTGCTACTGGACGCACGACTAAACCACGCAATAGAACGCGCAAAACGCGGTAATTTGCAAGTTGCGGTAATGTTTCTCGACCTTGATCATTTCAAAACCATCAACGATAGCCTCGGGCATGATGTCGGTGACAAACTGCTTGTTTCCGTGAGTAAAAGATTATTAAACTGCATCAGAGAAGATGATACGGTTGCAAGATTAGGTGGTGACGAATTTATAATCATCATCGAACAGGTACATGATATCAGCGACCTGGACACTCTACTTAAAAAAATAATGAAAGTCACCGCAGAAACCATTGTGATCGATGATCACGAGCTCAGCACTTCAGCTAGCATCGGCATCAGTGTCTACCCTGATGATGGCATCAATGCCGAACAATTAATGCGTAATGCCGATGCTGCGATGTATCACGTCAAAGAAAACGGCCGGCACAAATACCACTTCTATACCCGAGAATTAACCACCACAGCCTATGACCGTGTTATTTTAGAAACCGACCTAAAAAAAGCACTCGGCACAAATCAGATACTGGTTTATTATCAACCACAGGTATCGTTAATAACTAAAAAGATAACCGGCGTAGAAGCACTGGTTCGCTGGCAACATCCAGAACTTGGTCTGCTGCAGCCAAAACAGTTTTTAGCTGTGGCCGAACAATGCGACCTGATTAACACAATTGGAGAAACTGTATTATCGATCGCCTGCAAACAGATCGTTAAATGGAAAAAACTGGGCCTGCCGATTGAAACGGTTGCCGTCAACATCGCCGGAAATCAGATACACCATAGCAAGCTGGTCGAGATAGTCGATAACATCCTGCAGCAGACTAAATGCAAAACCGAGTGGTTAGAACTTGAAATAACCGAAGACTTCATTCTTAAAAAAACACAGCAGGCAATCTCAACTTTACAGCAGTTACGTGATCTTGGCGTATCACTGGCAATAGATGATTTCGGCACTGGCTATTCATCACTCAGCTACTTAAAACAACTGCCGGTTAATAAGCTAAAAATCGATCGCTCTTTTGTCCGCGACTTAAGTGACGACATGGCAGACGCAGCCCTGGTTCAGGCGATCATCGCAATGGGTAAAAAACTACAGTTAAAACTCGTTGCCGAAGGTGTTGAGAACGGCTCACACGAAATCTTTTTAGCTGCTCACAACTGTGACTATGCTCAGGGACATTATTATTCTAAACCCTTGCCCGCAGGTGAAATAGAAAAATTATTTACCACCAACAGTGATGGCTCTATCAGTAATATAAAATCAGCCTGATCAAGCACTGATTGCGGAAGGTCTGGAATTTCTTTCGCACGAGACGTTTCTACCGAAACACGGCTGCGAATACGCGCAGGGTTTTTATTACTCCAAAACTGTAACTGCCGATAAAATTAATAAAATGTTTGTCGATAGCGATAAACACAAGCGCTACAAAACAATATCAAGCTAGTTCGCAAATAACCAATACGTTCAGCTTGGTCTAACTGGTTGATGCCGACCGGTCATGCGCTTGCACAGTCATGCTGACTCATCTCTGTCAGCAACCATTGCCGCATATTTTAGACTGGCACGTAACTCTTTTATCTCATCATCCAGTGCATCTTGCTGGCAAACAAGCAGCGTTGATTTTCGTAGCGGTCGACCATGTGATTTTTCAAATTGTGACTCTAACTGTTTGACTAACTGTAGTACTGTATCTTCAGGATAATCACTCAATTCAAGAGAATTAAACAATGCCTTGCTGGCATCAAAAGGGTATAGCTGAAAACGATCGACATAGGCTTCCACAAGGGACCAGAAAAAAGGCCGCACTTTGCTAACTTCGAGGCTCTTGTCATTGAGAAGCTTGATGGCGCGATCGCCAAGCTGAGTTAAATCTTCGGGGGGTGATTGATTATCACGACTCTGACTGAATTTGTCTTCCGCGTTTAAAATGATGCTGTCATGCTTATGAAGTTTCAAAATATTTTTATTATTATTGTTGTTAGCTTCTGTCTATCGAAGCAAGATATAACAAATGAAAATCATCGAGCGACTCCATTAAACTGCTATTTCCATTGCAAATCAAGCATTAATTGGCCATTACGATGCCATCGCGAAATTTCCTTCAATCTTTGATATGGTTTTACTGATTACCACTTCTCATTAAACATACCTCGTCCGCACACAAAACTATAAATAGCTCAATATATCAACGTCTTCTGCTATCTATTGCGCCATTAAACCGATAAGATTCATTCAGCCATCTTCCTGCTTTTACTGTATATTTTCTTTACACTCGTACTTTTACACTTAAGAGCTTTTCGTGTAAGCAATTGAAAATAAACATTATATTAATTTTTGCATGATTATTGCATAGCCATTAGTATAACAATCAATGCGTTATATGCTTGATTACATAAAAACCAGGACTGAGCGATTAAATAACACATGTTTTTTTATATAAATGTTACACAATTTCAGTTATTCAAAAATCGCACCCCGATAATCTCAACCGGCCTCGATGAATAAAAAAGCAAAACAAATTCTGCAGAAAGTGGATGTAGACAAACTGCCGAGTTTGCCGCACGTTTTGCTTCACCTGCTCGAAATATGCAACGATGAAAGCCTGTCTTTCACCGAGCTGGCGAAGATTTTGCGTCAGGACCCAGCTCTATACGCACGTGTTTACTCTGTCTGTCATCGTAATCGATGCGATACCGGCAAGGACTATACTGTACAACAACCAGACCCTGTACTGACTATCGAACAGACGCTTGAGAAGTTAGGCATCAACACGATAAAAAGCATTGCGGTAACGGCAACGGTACAACAATTTTTCTCCCGTACCAGTCATGAACGTACCGACTTTCTCAAACAGCACTGGCACCACTCACTGCACTGTGCGATCGTCGCAGAATCCCTTGCCCGACTCTGTCACTACAGCAATCCCGATGAGGCTTACACCACAGGATTGTTACACGATGTCGGCCAGCTGGTGCTAGAAACACGATACCCTGAAAAATACAGCATAACTTTTGCACAGTTAAGTGAAGACGATTACTTCCATACACTGGAGAAAGACGAGTTCGATACCACACACCAGCAGGTTGGCGCAGAGTTACTGAAAAAACACGGTGCAAACAGCTTTGTCTATGATGCCGTTCTGTATCACCATGAAAGCTTTGATCACATCCTCGATGCACATCCGCTGGTTAAAATCATCAACCTGGCTAACATGCTTACCAGCAGTTATTTCAAAGAAGAAGACCAGCAGGTTTTTGATGCGGCATCACAACTTCTCGATCTAAAAAAACCGCTGATACTTGAAATGCTGGAGAAGTCGCAGGAAAGGCTGAATAACATATCAAAAACGCTAGAGATAGATCTTGCGATCGATGGCATGGATGGCGAATCTGCTAAACAACTCAATGCCAGCGATGAATTCAAACAGGTTCAACTGGCTGAACAGGTAAGGAATATCGCACTGTTAGATGGCATCCATCAACACCTGTCACGCCTCGATAACCAGGGCGAAAACCAGTCTGCCTTACTCAACGTTATCTCACAGCATATGAGCATTCTTTTCGGCGTCAGCCAGAGTATCCTGTTTTTATATGATCCCGTTAAGGACAGAGTGAATGCTCTTTCAGCTGACAATCAACCTGCCCAACTCGCCGATATATCTATTCCTTTAACCGCAGGCCGCAGCCTGGTGACCGATGCGCTGCTGAACAAACAGCCCTGCCACTCGTTTGATAGCGATGCCTACGAGAAAGGAAAAAGCCAGCTCTCCATTATCGATCGGCAGCTGATCGGCATAACCGGACAATCCGGCATCATTTGCCTGCCGTTGCTGATGAATAATGCCGCCATCGGTACCCTGATATTAGGAGTCGATAAACCACGCTTTGAGAACCTGTGGAAACAGCTCGCTTTATTGATGCGTTTAGTTAATGAAGTCGCTCACACGATCAGCGTAAACCAGATGACAGATAGCGTGTCTACTGGCAGTGATGAACAGGCGGATCACCTGAAGCAGACAATACGAGAAGTGTTGCATGAAGTACGCAATCCGCTAAGCATCATGAATAATTATCTTGGCATCCTCAGTTACAAGCTGGAAAGTGACAAACCAGCTCAGGAGGATGTACAGACCATCAAATCCGAAATTGAACGCATCGGGCAAATACTTAACCGCCTTACAGAAACCGAAACCCCGACAGAAGAAACCTCAGCGGTAGACATAAACGCCATCATTGCAGACCTGACGCATGTCTTCCAGAGCTCCTTATTTGCCAATAAAAATATCCAGATTTCACTCGATCTGGACGAGAGAATTCATACCCTGCAAACCAATGCCAATGCCCTCAAACAGATCTATACCAATTTAATTAAGAATGCTGTTGAAGCACTTCCTGCAAATGGCCAACTTATGGTCTACACTCAAGATTATGTAAACGTCGACGGCAAAGAGCATATTGAGCTTTCTGTCTCCGACGACGGACCGGGTATCGATATCAACATCCTGCCACGCCTGTTTTCACCAGTGGATTCGACCAAAGGTGATGACCATGCCGGCCTTGGACTAACCATCGTCAAAAATCTGGTTAACGAGTTACATGGATCGATTAGTTGTAGAAGTAGCGACAAGGGTACAAGTTTTCATATCCTGCTTCCCAAGTGATTGAATCTTAAATAAAAAACGCACACTCTGGAATGTGCAAAAAATATAATAATGTAAGAGTTGGGCAACTTTTACGCAGCAGAGTGATAAAAATGAGTATAAATGAGCAGAAAATTCTCATAGTCGATGACGATTCAATCGTACTAAAAAGTTTAAAAGATCTACTTGCTATCAGGGGATTCAACACTGATGCCGCCATCGGCGGGCAGGAAGCCATATGCCAGCTGGACCAGAATGACTATGACCTGGTATTGCTGGATCTACATATGCCATATGTCAGCGGCCATGATGTCATGGCGCATATCCGCGCACATAAAATCAATACCTCGGTTATTATCGTCAGCGGTGAAACCTCGTTTGAAGCCGCGAAAGACGCCTGCACACAAGGCGCCTATGATTTTCTTCGCAAACCGTATGCCACAGATGAATTGATCATCACCATCAATAATGCATTAAAGGAAAAACGTCTGCAGAAACAGAACAATTTCATGCAGAAGCAGCTGGCAGAATCAGAACGATTACACCGCTATATCGTAAATACCTCACCAGATATCATTTATATCCTGGATCAGGATGGTCATTTCACCTTTATCAATGAACGCATCGAAACCCTGCTCGGATTCAGTAAAGAAGAAATTGTTGGTAAACACTATTCGTTCCTGGTGCATCATGACGATATGGAAGAGGCAAAGTATGTCTTCAATGAACGTCGGATTGGCACCCGTGCAGCTAAAAATATTGAATTACGCCTGAAATGCAAAGATGACGGCAACGCTCGTCACTTCAAGAATCGCACATTACCCATCGAGCTGAGTGCGATGGGCATGTACGAGGGCGAGAACAGCCCCTCTCATAGCTACCTGGGTACCTATGGTGTGGCGCGTGACGTTACTGAACGTAAGATCGCCGAAGAAACCATTAGTTTTCAGGCCTATCATGACCTGCTCACCAAACTACCCAACCGCTCATTATTAAATGACCGCCTGAGTCTCGCCATCAGTCAGGCGAAGCGTGATAATGAAAGTCTTGCTGTTATGTTTCTTGATCTTGACCGATTTAAAAACATCAACGATAGCCTCGGGCACATGATCGGTGACGAACTGCTGCAACAGGTCAGCGTCCGTCTTAAAGACTGCATCCGTGCAGGTGACACCCTGGCGCGTTTTGGTGGTGATGAATTTACCCTGATGCTGCCTAAATTACATAATGGACGCGATGACGCCATCAAACTGGCTAATAAAATAACACGCACACTAAAACAGCCGTTTATCGTTGATGGTCACGAACTCTATGTTAGCGCCAGTATCGGTATCGCACTGTATCCACAGGACGGTAACAATATTGATAACCTGATCAAACATGCCGATGTCGCCATGTACCACGTCAAAGGTCAGGGTAAAAACGGTTATCAGTTCTACTCCAATGAAATGAATGTGCCTTATGCAGAAAAACTTTCTTTAGACACTGGCATACACCGTGCGCTGGAGAGCAACGAATTCAACCTGGTCTATCAACCTCAGATCAACTTACGCACGGGCGAGATCGTCGGCGTGGAAGCGCTGCTACGCTGGACACATCCAGAACATGGCATCATTTCACCAGCAGAATTTATTCCCTTTGCCGAGGAAAGCGGTCTAATCGTCGACATCGGACTCTGGGTTTTAAAAACGGCTTGCGCTGAACTCAGCCGCTGGCGAATTGCCGGCCTGCCAGAAATTCGCATGGCAATAAATATTTCTGCGCGCCAGTTGATGGAAAACAGCATCGTAAACGACATACTTAACGTCTTAAAAGATTACGACATTCCCGGACGCTACATCGAACTGGAAATCACCGAACACGCCATCATGGATGACATGGATAGTGTCATCCGCAAACTAAAAGAGTTAAGCAGCTATGAAATAACCATCGCTATCGATGATTTTGGCACTGGCTATTCATCACTGAGCTACCTGCATAAGCTGCCTATACAAACTTTAAAAATTGATCGCACCTTCCTCAAGGAATGTCGCATCAACAAAGGTGACAATACCATCATCAATACCATTGTCGCCATGGCCAAAGGTCTAAATCTAAATGTTGTTGCTGAAGGTGTCGAGTCACAGGCACAACTGGAATATTTACGTGAGATCGACTGCAGTGAAGCTCAGGGTTACCTGTTTGGAAAACCATTGCCACCAAAGATCATCTCTCAATTGTTGATCCAGGAACCTTATGCCATACCGGGCAGCAGAACCGATTCCGGCAAAGGTACGCACAGGCATCATTAAGAATTAAAAGCAAAAACATTTCACCGCAGAGGCGCTGAGACGTAGAGGTTTATTTTATCGACGCCTACGGCGTCGAAAAACAGATAAAAGTTTTTACTCTGCGCCTCTGCGGTGAATAATTATTTTATTTTCTTCCAGCTCTCATGTTGCGCTATCAAGTTCAGAGCCTGCATCAATAATTCTTTTCCCGGTGACATGCGATGCCAGGTTGACGCCCCTGAAGGATGCGGCAACGGGATCATGTCGACATCAACATCGTTCAAACTCAGCTCATATTCCTTACCGATAACTTCGACTAATTTATTCACCGTTAGATATTGTGAGATAGCCAGCTTGCCCACAGGTATGATCAGCTTCGGCTGCAACAGCTCTATCTCTTTATTTATCCACTGAGAACATGTTTTGATCTCAGTTTTATCGGGGACGCGGTCACCACCTTTCGGATTCTTGCCCGGAAAACATCGACACACGGCTGACATATACACCTGTTTCCTGAAATCCTGTTCAGAGACACCGATGGACTCCAACCCTTTGAATAAGGTCTTACCCGCCGTCCAGGCAAACGGCCTGCCCAGGTCGCCTTCTTTATCGCCCGGCGCCTGCCCTACCAGTAAGATCTCTGCCGACACAGCCTGACCGATAATCACCGGTGGAATCATCTGCGGACATAATCGACACTGTTTCAACGCTGCATGATGCGCAAGTATTAATTCATTTTTTCCCACATCTACCACCTAAACAATTAATCTGTGATGTAAATCATTATAAAATGGACCCGCTTGAGTTAGCATAAATCACTGTGTTTGAATCCGTTATTATGACGCATATAACGATACATCGATCGATACTTAAAGCACGGTTATTAATGTCATCGTGAGGTCGAGATACTTACAATGAAACTTTCCTCAATTTTTATATCACTACTACTGCTCACCAGCCTTTCTGCCCATGCTGACATTATGCTGTTAATCCATGGCTACCTGGGTGACGCTAACTCATGGGAAAAGGCCGGCATTAACTCTGAACTGCATCAGCAGGGCTGGGCACGTGCCGGCATGTTCCAGGGCAGTCCACTGGGGCCACAGCTATTCATCACAGAAAACAAGAATGCCAGAAATCAGGTCTATGTCGCCACCCTGCCATCAGA
>JBFFVI010000030.1:0-12631 GCA_041570895.1 Gammaproteobacteria bacterium | reverse complement strand
GTCGATTGCTAGCGCAGAGCTGCGTAAACAGCATCTGCCGGCCATCTCTTATCCCGATACCCTGCCGATAGCGCAAAAAAGCGAGCTGATTAAAAAAACCATACTGAAGAACCAGGTAACGATCTTATGTGGTGAGACCGGCTCGGGAAAGACCACGCAACTACCTAAGATCTGTCTCGATATCGGTCTGGGGATTAGAGGAAAAATAGGCCATACACAGCCACGACGGTTGGCTGCACGCGCCGTCTCACAGCGTATCGCTGAAGAGCTTAATACCGAGCTGGGCAACGAGGTTGGTTTTAAGGTGCGATTTTCAGATAGATCGAATGAAAATAGCTATATCAAGCTGATGACGGACGGTATCCTGCTTGCTGAATGTAAGCATGATCCTTTCCTCAATCAATATGACACGATCATTATCGATGAAGCGCATGAGCGAAGCTTAAATATCGATTTTTTACTGGGTTATTTAAGACGGCTGATCGAAAAACGCAAAGACCTGAAAATTATTATTACCTCGGCGACGATAGACCCTGATCGATTTTCTAAACACTTCAATAATGCACCGGTGATCAATGTTTCTGGGCGTACTTTTCCTGTGGAAGTGCGCTACCGACCCTACCAGACTGCTGACAGTGAAAACAGGAAAGATCTGCAGCAGGCGATTATCGATGCCATCAACGAGCTTTCGCAGATTGATCGTGGTGACATCCTGGTTTTTTTGAGTGGAGAGAGGGATATACGGGAAACCGCTGATGCGTTGTCGAAAGCGGCGGGTAACAGGGCGCTTGATAATACCGAAGTGCTGCCACTGCTTGCACGACTATCTACTGCAGAACAAAACCGCATCTTTCATCCATCGAATAAACGCCGGATCGTGCTGGCAACCAACGTCGCTGAGACCTCTCTAACTGTACCGGGAATTAAGTACGTGATCGATTCTGGCGTCGCCAGGATCTCCCGGTATTCGTGGCGCAGTAAGATACAGCGTTTGCCGATCGAGCGGGTGTCGCAGGCGTCAGCCAATCAACGCAAGGGACGATGTGGGCGAGTCTCCGCGGGCATCTGTATTCGCCTGTACGATGAAGATGATTTTAATCAGCGCAAGGAATTTACCGAGCCTGAAATTCAGCGCACCAATCTGGCTGCGGTTATTTTGCAGATGGAAAACCTCAGGCTCGGCCATATCGACGATTTTCCTTTTGTTGAACCGCCTGAAAGCAGGCTGGTGAATGATGGTTACAAACTGTTGTTTGAACTCGGTGCGATAGATGCAGCCAATAAGATCACCAAGATGGGGAAACATCTTGGTCATTTTCCGATAGACCCGAAACTTTCTCGTATTCTGCTGCAGGCGAAAACTGAGAGTGCCTTGAGTGAAGTATTGATTATCGTCTCAGCACTGGCAACGCAAGACCCGCGCGAGCGACCACTGGATAAACAGCAGGCCGCTGATGAAAAACATGCGGTTTTCAGCGATAAACTCTCGGATTTCGTTTTCTATATCAATCTTTGGCAAGCATATCATGTCGAAAAGAAAGCGTTATCAGCTAATCAGTTACGAAAGTGGTGTAAGAAAAATTTTATCTCATGGATGCGGATGCGTGAGTGGATAGATACGCATCACCAGATTAAAAAAATGCTATCGGATTTAAAGTTGACACTAAATACCACGCCAGCTTCGTATGACCAGGTGCATCGATCTTTACTGGCAGGTCTATTAGCTAATGTTGGTTTTAAAAATGAAGATAAGGAGTATCTCGGCGCACGAAATAAAAAGTTTCATATCTTTCCTGGTTCGAAGTTATATAGATCACCACCACAATGGATGGTCGCAGCAGAGATAGTCGAGACCACGCGGGTGTATGCGCGCACCAATGCTAAAGTGGATGTTGGCTGGATAGAACAAACAGCAAAACATCTGCTCAAGTATCATTACAGTAACCCGCACTGGGAGAAAAAACGTTCGCAGGTTGTCGCACACGAACAGTCGACCATGTATGGCTTGATCATTAATGCCGATAAAAAGGTAAGTTATGGAAGAATAGATCCTGTTGAAGCTAAAGAGATATTCATTCGCTGCGCATTGATCGAGGGTGACTTCACGAGCAAGGCGGATTTTTTTGTGCACAACCGACTATTGATCGAAGAGCTGGAAAAGCTCGAAGCTAAATCACGTCGGCGTGACATCATCGTCGACGAGAACATCCTGTATGACTTTTACCAGCAGCATCTGCCGGATGATATCTGCAGCGGCGCGAGCCTGGATAAATGGTTGCGACATCATCCTGAAGAAGCAAAATCGCTGTTATTGACCACTGAAGATCTAATGCGTGATGATGCTACGCTGGTATCGAATGACCTGTTTCCTGACTATCTTGAAATGGAAGGCTCGAGATTTCCCATCGAATATCATTTTGACCCGCGTAACCACTGTGATGGCATCACCTTGATTACACCTGTTGCGGGTGTCAATGTGATCAATGCTCAGCGCTGCGAATGGCTGATACCAGGGATGCTGCACGAGAAGGTGGTTGCGATTATCAAATCCTTACCGAAACAGTTAAGAAAGAATTTTGTCCCTGCACCTAACTTTGCTGATGCCTGTGTGCAGGCACTGGAACCTTCTGATATAGCTTTATGTACAGCGGTTGCGAATCATCTTAAAAAAATGACCGGTGTGCAGATTCCTTATGATGCCTGGGATATGCAAAAAGTTGACCAGCATCTGTTGATGAATTTCAGAGTGCTCGGTGTCGATGGCTGCGTGATCGAAGAAGGCCGTGAGCTGCAGACGATAAAAAATAAGCTAGCGGAATCTGATAATGGTACTTCTGTATTTGATTCTGCAGCTGCCGTTGATGCTGAAGAAAACCCAGAGCAAACTTGCAACGAAGACGATGTCGGCCCTGAAGTTCTCGATAACATGGCAGAGACGGTGGAGATCAATCTGCAGGGTGTTAAGATTAAGGCTTACCCGGCTCTGGTCAGAGATGGCAGGCAGGTGAATCTTCGAGCTTTAGACAGTAAACGGGTTGCATCATATGTGACAGCTCAGGCATTACGGCAACTGGTGATCAATGCTTTGCCTGAACAGATTAAAAATTTAAAAAAATCGATCCCTGATATTCAGAACCTGTGTTTAAAGTACACCGATTTTGGCCGTTGTGATGATCTGAAACTGGATATTATTAATAAAACAATCGATGATGTTTTTTTATATGGGGACATACGGTCTGAGGCTGAATTTAGATCAAGACTGGAAAAAGGCAGGGGGGAATTACATGAGCAGGCGAAACAATGGAGTGATCTGCTAACCAATATCCTGGATGAGTATCGTTTGATTAAAAAGATAATGAGGCAACCGGCATTTTCACAACTTGATACCGTATCAGATATTCAGCAGCAACTAAATTATCTGTTTCCGAAAAACTTCATCACCACCATCGATCGTGAGTGGTTACAGCAATATCCTCGTTATCTGCTTGCCATCAATAAGCGCTTTGATAAATCAAAAACCAATGCGACACGTGATCGTCAGTCCAGGCTGATGTTTTCAAAACTGTGGGATGAATAAATAAAACGACAGCAGTCTCTGGCTAAACAGCATGTTGAATCAGAGGAACTTGTTCATTATCGATGGATGTTGGAGGAGTATCGTGTGTCACTTTATGCTCAGGAGCTTAAAACAAAGTTTCCCGTTTCAGAAAAAAGATTAAGAACCTTCTGGAATGAACTGTCAGTCTAGCAAGCGAGGCTATGGCCAGGTAGCTAATCTAATGCCGCTGATGTCGTTGCAGGAATAGAGACTCAGGAAGAGTATCCCAGGCTTTCCAGGTTATGACGGTGGTAGATGTAGGCCTCGAGATCATCGGCGGCATCTTCCTTGCTGATGAAGGGGCCTCGTTCTACATCTTCTCGCGTAGAGTAAAACCATTCGCCATTCTGTTGTACAAAACGACCTGTTTGAAAATGAATCGCTTGATGGTTTGTATCATTTGTTCTTGTCATCTCATTTCCGCCTGTCATTATCTTGCAGTGAGTAAATCTAAGAATATGTAACAATCAATCACAACCTTTGTTTATAAATAATATTATAATTTGAAAGAAGTTGCCAGACGATAATGTAACATGAGTAATTCTTAATCTATATCAATTTTTGTGCATATCTGTGATGATAAAACATTCAATCATGTTCAGCCTGCAAAAAAACAGCAGTAAATTTGATATTTTTTAATGCTGATACTTGATAGTTATGAATATTATGGGGTGTTTATGTTACACACTGAAACTGGATATGAGCTATGTGTGAATAATAATATCGATGGTTTTATAACAAGACTGTCATGTCTTTTTTCTCATCATCGGTCAAACCTGGATGGATGATCGCAGCAGTATAAGTCGACGTGAATTCATCACGCGGATGAGTTTTTTAGGTTCTCTAGCATTAACTTTTCCCGCTACTGCACTGGCCGAACTGCGCAAATCAAAACAACAGCAAACATCGACCGAGCCTGCTTCAGCGTGGCAGGCCGAACATACATGGCAGACCATCGCGCAGGTACAGGAAGTCTTGTTGCCAGCAGATGAGGATGTGCCTGGCGCGGGTGATATTGGCGCAACTGTTTATCTGCACAATGCGATCGAAAATCCACAGGCTGATACTGCCGATAAAGATTTTATATTACGCGGAGTTGGCTGGTTAGATGCGCTGACACAGGAACAACATAAAAAAACATTTCTGCAACTAACTGCAGATCAGCAGCAGATAATCTTAGAGGCCATTGTTAAAAGCCGCGCTGGTCGTAACTGGGTTTCAAAATTGTTGACTTATACGCTTGAAGCCTTATTGACAGATCCGGTTTACGGTGGCAATAAAAATGCCGCAGGTTGGTTATGGTTAGAACATCAGCCTGGATATCCGGCACCGCCTGCAGATAAGACATGGCATCAACTGTTGCAGAGGCGTCACCAGGTATGAGCAAGGATTATGATGTCTGTATCGTCGGCAGTGGTGCAGGCGGCGGGCCGGTAGCGCTGACACTGGCGAAAGCGGGTTATTCTGTTGTGGTTCTGGAAAAAGGGCCCTGGTTTACTGAAGAAGACTTTTATAAAGACGAACTCGCCTGTTGTCGTCGCAGTGTCTATACGCCGAAACTTACTGATGAGCAGCATGTTATCGAAGACACTGATAGTGATGGTAACTGGGTGGGCGAAGCGACATCTGATTCTGGATGGGATTTCTGGAACGGTAATTGTGTTGGCGGTTCATCAAACCTGATGAGCGGTTTTTTCTACCGGCTTAAACCTGAGGACTTTCGTTTACGTTCTGAATTTGGCGTTATAGAAGGTGCCAATGTTGTCGACTGGCCGATCAGTTATGACGACCTGGAGCCGTATTACACCCTGGTAGAAAAAGAAGTCGGTATCTCGGGTTCGTTTACCGATCATCCATTTGCGGAACCTCGCTCGAGTAAAGATTTTCCTTACCCGCCAACCCGGGAGCATCCGATCTCCGGGAAGATCGACGCCGCCTGTCGCAGCATGGGCCTGTATTCGCTGCCTACACCAAGAGCGATATTGTCACGCGATAAAGAAAATCGAAGAAGTTGTGAGTATTCTGGTTTTTGCGGTAGTTATGGCTGTTCCTCTGGCGCTAAGGGCAGTTCCAGGGCCGCGCTACTGGATCAGGCTGTTGCGACAAAAAACTGTGAGATAAAACCGCTATGTAAAGTTTATAAATTAAGCAGTGATGCAAAAGGCAAGGTGGTTTCAGCTGATTATTATGATGCTTTTGACATCAAAAAAAGTATTACTGCGAAGTTATTCGTGGTCGCCTGCCAGGCGATAGAAACCAGTCGCCTGTTATTATCCTCAAGTGGACCGAAACACCCTGATGGTCTTGCCAATAATAATGGCCAGGTGGGTAAGAACTTATTATTTTCTGCCGGTGGTTCAGGTAATGGTGATTTTGAATATGCAACGATGGAAGAGTCAGCAGCAGCGGCAATGAAAACAAGAGGTCCGTTTGTCAATCGTGGTCTACAGGACTGGTATGTGATTGATGATCCGGCGATGGGCGGACGCATAAAAGGCGGTACGGTAGATTTTTTGCTGCGTCATCCCAATGCTATGAGTAAAGCAATCGGTGCCAAGTGGGATGGTGATGATTTAGTCTGGGGCAGGGCCTTACAGAAAAAACTCAAATCAATTTTTACTGATGAGCAGACATTGCGTTATGAGATCTTTTGTGACTGGTTGCCGACGGATAACTGTTTCGTTAGTCTCGATAACTCTGTGAGAGATAAATGGGGTTCAGCGGTGGCAAAAGTACGTATCGGTTACCATGCACATGATCTTAAAGTGGGTAATTATATCGATGAGCGCTCACGAAAAGTTCTGAAAAAGATGGGCGCAAAAAATATACGTTCAAATGTTAGCGGTTCGCCGCCGCAGAACCTGGTTGCCGGTGGCTGCCGTTTTGGCCATGATCCAAAAACGTCGGTGCTCAATGCGGACTGTCGCGCGCATGATGTTGAAAATCTTTATGTTACAGACGGCAGTTTTATGCCAACCGGAGGCAGCGTGCCCTATACCTGGACGATTTACGCCAATGCCTTTCGTGTTGCCGAGCATCTAAAAGAAGTACTGTCCTAGTTGGCAGGGCAGGCAGCAGAAATGTGAAATAGGATCTTATATTATCCGTTCTGGCATGCCTTTGGGAAGGTGACATATAATCATAAGATATAAGCCGTTCACTGTATGGAGGTGATAATGTCTGAGCACCACGACGCACTGGAGCATCTAAACAAACATCTTACTCTGAGCGATAAGTTAGTCGCAGCACATCAATCATTGCAGCAGGTGTATCCTTTTGTAGCACGAATTGCCGTTACGCTTTATGATTCTGAGACCACGGTGCTTAAAACATACATAGACAGTAGTGGTGATGAAAGCCCACTCGAACATTATCAGACATTGATTGACGATGCGCCTTCATTAAAAAAACTTCTGGATAAAGGCGTACCTCGTGTTATCAATAATATGATTACGTTTAATGATGGTGGCCACGAACATACGTCGAGAATAGGTCGACAGGGTTATGCCGCAAGTTATACCCTGCCGATGTTTAATGACGGTGTTTTTTTTGGCTTTATTTTTTTTAACTCCAGTAAAAAAGATGTATTCACTGAGCATGTGCTAAGCCAGATAGATGTTTATGGACATATGATTGCGCTGATGATTATCAATGAGTTTTCTGCTATCAAGACGCTGACCGCGGCGGTCAAAACAACAGGGCATATCACCCATTGCCGTGACCCTGAGACAGGCAGTCATCTTGACCGTATGTCCAGATACAGTCTGATTATCGCAAATGCGATCGCAGATAAATATGGCCTCACGGATGAATATATCGAGCATGTTTTTATGTTTTCCCCGTTACATGACATCGGCAAGATTGCCATTCCTGACGGTGTCCTGCTTAACCCGGAAAGACTGAGTGAACCTGAAATGGAAGTGATGAAAACTCACACCCGCAAAGGTCGAGAAATGATCGATGATCTGGTGATCAATTTTGGTCTGCAAAATATCGAGCATGTGGATGTCTTACGCAATATTGCTGAATATCATCATGAGGCGATTAATGGCAGTGGTTATCCTGACGGTAAAAAGATGGATGAGATTCCGCTAGAAGCGCGTATCGTCGCTGTTGCTGATGTGTTTGATGCGCTGACAAGTCGCCGGCCTTATAAACAGGCATGGACTAACGAACATGCTATCAGTCAGTTACAGCAGCTTGCCGGTAAAACCCTGGATAAGGATTGCGTAACCGCCTTGCTAGATAATATGGATGAAGTTGTGAAGATCCAAAAGCAGTTCAGTGAAAGTTTGTTTGGCTAAGAGAAAAACCGGAATTTCTTCATTATCTATTATTTAATTATTGATTGATGTTAATCAACGTTTTTATTTTCAGTTTCTGTAATCCTTTACCTGTGTCGTTCAATACTGGGATATTAGATAATGATTACCATAGAAGAGTTTATGACGCCCGAACCCTATACATTACGCGAGACTGATTCGCTCAATGATGCAAGAAAGATTATGACCGAGAAGCACATACGTCATATCCCAATTACTGACGATGATAATCATGTGCTTGGACTGGTCACGCAAAGAGATGTCCTGGCAGCGACGGAACCTGGGTGGAAACAGACAGTAGAAAACATATCGTCAGAATCTGCTATCAGGCTGAGTGACATCATGATCCGGGACGTCAGTATTATTCATAAATCAGATTCATTGCGTCGTGCGGCCATGTATATACAATCACACAAGTACGGCTGTCTACCTGTGGTATCGGATGACTATCTGGTTGGCATTATTACCGACAGTGATTTTATCGATATAGCGATTAATTTACTTGAACAGGTGGAGATCACGGAAGAAGAGAGCAAGATCGAATCAGAGGCTGATATTGCTGACCTGGCAGTTTTGCGAAAAATTCAGTAAAAAATCCCGAGGAGACTGGTCTGTTTAAAGGCTTAAAGGCTGCCAGTGGAGTCAGAACGGCGTTGTTAGATTTAAAGAAGTAAGAGAATTAAATTTCAAAAAAAGCCCAGAGAATTATAGTCTCTGGGGAATCGAACTGTTAATGCTTTCTGGATCATTAAATATCATCAAAAACAGTCACAGTGAATAGAACTTTTACCGAATCATCTACCTGTTTTTTATCGATATAAGTGATGCCCAGAGGGGTATTGGCTGTCCAGTTTAGTATTTCTTTATAACTGTCCAGTTCTTTCGGTGCGCCTTCCTTACCGATCGACTTCTTACGTGCCCAGTATCGCTTATGCCTTACTTCACCCATTTCCAGAACGTATTCAAAAAAAGCTTTACGATCTGGGCTGCCTTCAGAGTGGTTAATTACTTCAGCTTTGTGGCCACTGGGAAATTGTGCGATTTCGCCGAGAAATAGTTGTTTCACCATTTCTTGATCGAGTTCTCCGCCCTGATAATCCGGATGGACGATAATTGCCAGATCTGCGTTAACTGTAGCGCTGCTGAGCATTATCAGCAACGAGAACAGTACTCTTAACTTTTTAAACATGCTGTTTGTTCTCCAAAATCATGTAGAGATAAATAAATGCAGTTTTATAAATTTAGGTCGGTTGTGTCTGGCGCTGATAGTTTGTCGTTAACACATCCGTAGTGCAGCTTTTAATATATTTATTGAAAAATTATGGGCAAGGTAATCAATCACCTTGCCCATAGATTGTAGATTAAAAGTAATGAAAATCTACTAAAGGAATTAAACACCACTGAAGTTGCTGACTGTTAATAGTACTTTTACGGTACTGTCAACTTTGCTGGCATCGATGTAGCCGATGCTTCCAGGTGTGCTTGCTATGGATTTTAGTACGGCATCATGTGAACCCAGTTCGCTTGGAGGGCTGCCAGCACCTCTTGCCATCTTACGTTTCCAGTGACGTTTGTGGCTTGCTTCAGGCATACTCAGTACTAATGAAAAGAATTCTTTGCGGTCCGGGCTGCCAACCTTATGGTTGAAAGGAGTTGCATGTTGACCGCTAGGAAAAGAATTACGCTCACCGAGGAACAGTTTTCTCACGTTCTGGGTATCAAGCGTACCTGTGTCATAGCCAGGGTGAGCGATTATTGCTAGATCAGCAAATGCAACGCTATTTGTGAACATGATTAGTATGGTGGCCAAGATTCTCAGTTTAGTAAACATACGGGTTTCTCCTAAATAAATAATTCATTAGTTAAGTTACGAGTATGGTTACCCGTATCTATCAGTAAGTTTTTTAACATTTGAATTTGTGCCAGAAGTGTCTGTAAAGACGATGTAACCAGCGTGGAAAGCGGCTCATTTGTGCGTATTCGGGTGGTTTATGACCCGTGACAAAGTGTCGTTGCTTTCAATGACTATTAGTATATTCTAATATTCGAGAAATACTTATTTATTAGAGATGAGCGGTAGGAAAAAATCGATGAAGGGTACTATTTGTAACAATGGCTGGGTTTTAGCTTGATACTTTTAATGGGGCTTTCCTGTTATGGGGCTGTTCGTTGGTAATATTTGGGCGGCTAAACTTCATGCCCGAAAGGGCTTTTAGCAAAAGATGAGAAGGTGGCAGTGTCTCCACTCTATTACGGCCATTCTGTTTCGAATTGTACAGTGCTTTATCTGCACGGTTAATTAATGTGGATTCATCATCACCGACAATAAACTGACTGACACCAAAACTAGCGGTTACCTTACCAACACAGGGAAAGTCATATCGTTCCGTCTCTTTGCGTAGTTTTTCAGCGATTTTAGTGGCCCTGGCAATATTGGTGTCGGGTAAAAGCAGTGCGAATTCCTCACCACCCCAGCGAGAAAACGTATCGGTTTTTCTGATGTGACTGGAAACCAGGCGGGTAAACTCCTTGAGTACGTCATCACCGACTTTATGTCCGTGTACATCATTAATTGCTTTGAAATGATCGAGATCACAGAATATTAGCGACAGGCCATTGTGATAACGCGAGTCGCGGTTTAACTCATAATGCAGCATATCATCGAATTTTCTGCGGTTTGAAATCAGGGTAAGCGGGTCAATGCTGGCTAGTTGAACCAGCTCGGCTTCAATTTTTTTCTGTTCTAAAATCTCTGCTTCCAGAATAGTATTTTTTGTGCACAGTTCATTCATCCTCTGTTCGGCAACGTTCTCAAGTTTATGTTTGTATTCATTCAAAAGAATTCTTGTTTTTTGGTAGCGACGCAATATCAGCATGGCGGCAAGAGAAAAAGCCATCAACAGTAATATTACCTGGCATCGTGACCACAGTTCGACGGCACCAGGATCGAGCAGGCTTTCTATATAGAGGTATTGCGTATTAAATACAAAGGTGTCTATCGCCGAATCTATAAACCAGAATAGACAGGCGAGTACACACCCGATTACAGGTAGTGATTCAGGCTTCGGTATTTTTAATCTGTACATCTACAACTTCCAGGCAAAAATGTTTGGTCTAAATTGAGAACACGATAACCGTTATTTTCATCGCCGTAGCCAAATCGCATGGCTGACCGCATCTAAATAGAGCATCCTTGTTGGCATGCTTTGGTGTTCTGGTATTTTGATAACATTTATTGCCAGCAAGGCAGAGATCTGGCCGGCTGACAGAAGGTTATTAAGTATAATCAACTGCAGAGTATGTTAATTATGCTGTATATTTTGTCTACTTAATGCATATATCTATGCATACTTGGTGCCATCTTAAATTAATAACCAATAAACAATCACTTACTTTAAAAGCAAAGTTTCAAGGCTGGTAAAGTGTAAAAATAATCGTCGTACTTGTTTAATAAATGGGTGATAAATGGCCGAAATTTTTTTAAATTAAATACGTCAAGTTTTACAATAATCTAGCAATCAATAACTTAAGTAGAAATTAATCAAGCTATCTAACAAATAGTGTAATATTTATCGGCATATGATGATGCTGTAAGTTCAAAAACTATGGTGCAAACGAGAATGTGTAAGCCTCTATTAACTTATAAAGAAAGAATATCAGCAGCTGTATATGAGTGAGCAACACGTCAATAATCCGCTGCACGGCAAGACGCTGGAAAATATATTGACCAGTCTGGTCGAATATTATGGCTGGACCGAGCTGGGAACGCGTATCGACATCCGATGTTTCAATAATGATCCGTCCATTAAGTCCAGTCTAAAATTTCTGCGTAAAACGCCCTGGGCAAGGAAAAAAATAGAGGACTTATATATTGCGAATCAGAAAGATATTAATTCCAAATAATTAAGATAATACTCGAGCCAATCGACGGTTGTTCCAGGCTCAAACTACCGTTTACATCCATCTAGGCGTAGTATTCACTCTAACAAGAGTCGTTGTTGTTGGGATAATAAAATGATTAGTATCGGTAAGACATACCAGTTAGATGTAGTCAAAGCTGTGGAGTTTGGTTTTTACCTGGATGCCAAAAATCTGGGTGAGGTGTTATTGCCGCTCAAATATGCGCCATCTGATCTCGTTGAAGGCGACTCCATCGAGGTGTTCCTTTATCTCGACTCAGAAGATCGTCCCGTGGCGACCACACAAAAACCAAAAGCCCAGGTGGGGGAGTTCGCTTATTTAAAAGTAGTGGCTAATACCGAGGTAGGTTCTTTTTTGGATCTGGGTCTGGAAAAAGATGTGCTGGTTCCCTTTGCAGAGCAACACCGCCCGATGGAAGTCGGCCATTCTTACCTGGTGTATTTATATCTGGGCGAATTTGATAATCGGATAATTGCCTCTTCAAAGATTGATAAATTTCTTGACGATGAAAAGCCGCACGATTTCAAGCCGCAGCAGGCAGTTGACCTGATTATCGCCAACAGTACGGATCTGGGTTACAAGGCAATTATTAACCACAGCCATTGGGGCGTGTTATATAAAAATGAAGTTCACCAGCGTTTGAGTTTCGGCCAGTATAAAAAAGGTTTTATTAAATACATTCGTCCCGATGGGAAAATCGACTTAAGTTTGCAAGGTGGTCAGGAAACCCGTGATAAATATGCCAAAATCATTTTAAATTATTTAAAAAAACAAGAGGGTTTTGCGCCAG
>JBFFVI010000029.1:0-12670 GCA_041570895.1 Gammaproteobacteria bacterium | reverse complement strand
GGAAATTTATGACAAGGACAGCAAGAAAAAAACCACGCCTAAAGAAGTGAAAGAGCAGGAAGTCTTCATGGGCGAAATGCCTTTAATGACTGACAACGGCACCTTTGTTATCAATGGTACCGAACGCGTTATCGTCTCTCAGTTACATCGTTCGCCGGGTGTGTTGTTCGATCACGATAAAGGTAAAACGCATTCATCCGGTAAGATTCTGTATTCTGCACGTGTCATCCCTTACCGTGGTTCATGGCTGGATTTTGAATTCGACCCTAAAGATTCTGTATTTGTCCGTATTGACCGCCGACGTAAATTGCCGGCATCAATCCTGTTACGTGCTTTAGGTTATAACAACGAAGAAATCCTTGATATATTCTTCGATAGTATCGATTACAGTTTCACCAAAGACGGCGTAAGCTTTGAGCTGGTTCCTGAACGTCTACGTGGTGATACGGCTAGTTTTGATATTACTGCAGGTAAAGAAGTTGTTGTCGAGACTGGCAAGCGTGTGACCATGCGTCACATCAAGCTGTTAGAAGAGAAAAAAGTTAAAAAGCTGAACGCGCCTCTGGATTACCTGGTCGGCAAGATTTTAGCGACTGACATCATCGATGAAGAGACCGGTGAAGTGATGGTGCCTGCTAACTCTGAATTTACTGAAGAGTTAATTGCATTCATTCAGGAAAAAGGCATTAAGAGCGTGCGTGTGATCTACACCAATGATCTGGATGTAGGCCCATTTATTTCTAACACGCTGGCGGTTGATAGTACTACGACCAAACTGGAAGCGCAGATAGAGATCTATCGTATGATGCGCCCGGGCGAGCCACCAACTAAAGATGCAGCAGAAAATCTGTTCAACAACCTGTTCTTCTCAGAGGATCGTTATGATATCTCTACCGTAGGTCGTATGAAGTTCAATCGCCGCCTGCAACGCGGCAGTTCTGAAGGCCCGGGTGTACTTTTTGATCACCGTCATTTCAGTGCGCGTAAAGATGATATGGCTAAAGAGTTATGTGAAACTCTGGGTGAAACCTCCGATATTATCGATGTTATGCGGGAACTGATCGCTATTCGTAATGGTAATGGTACGGTAGATGATATTGACCATTTAGGTAATCGTCGCATCCGTAGTGTTGGCGAGATGGCTGAGAACGTATTCCGTGTTGGTCTGGTACGTGTCGAGCGTGCAGTAAAAGAGCGTTTGACCACGGCTGAGCAGGATGGCCTGATGCCACAGGAATTGATTAACGCAAAACCTGTCGCTGCTGCAGTAAAAGAGTTCTTCGGTTCGAGTCAGTTATCGCAATTTATGGATCAAAATAATCCATTATCTGAAGTTACGCATAAACGTCGTATTTCTGCTTTGGGTCCGGGTGGTCTGACTCGCGAACGTGCAGGTTTCGAAGTACGTGACGTGCATCCAACACATTATGGCCGCGTATGTCCGATTGAGACACCTGAGGGACCAAACATCGGTCTAATTAACTCACTGTCTGTCTATGCGCGTACCAATGAATACGGTTTTCTCGAAACACCGTATCGTAAAGTTGTAAAAGGTGTGGCAACAGATGAGATCGATTACCTGTCTGCCATTGAAGAAAGCAATTTTGTCATCGCGCAGGCGAATGCCACCATGAGTGACAAAGGTAAGTTGCTTGATGAGATGGTTTCCTGTCGTCATCTGAATGAATTCTCACTATCAGCACCAGCTGAAGTGCAGTACATGGATGTGTCGCCAAGACAGATCGTCTCTGTTGCGGCCTCACTGATTCCGTTCCTTGAGCATGATGATGCTAACCGTGCGTTGATGGGTTCAAACATGCAGCGTCAGGCAGTACCGACGTTACGTGCGGATAAACCGCTGGTCGGTACCGGTATGGAGCGTGTCGTTGCACATGATTCCGGTGCCTCTGTGGTGGCAACCCGTGGTGGTCTTATCGATTCAGTCGATGCTTCACGTATCGTTATCCGTGCGCATGAAGATGAAGCAGCGGATGGTGCGACTGGTGTCGATATATATAACCTGACCAAGTACACGCGTTCAAATCAGAACACCTGTATCAATCAGCGTCCTCTGGTTAAAGTCGGTGATTCAGTACAACGTGGTGATATCATTGCTGATGGTCCGTCAACCGATATGGGTGAGCTGGCATTAGGTCAGAACATGCTGGTTGCCTACATGGCGTGGAATGGTTACAACTTCGAGGACTCGATCATCATCTCCGAGCGAGTTGTCGAAGAAGACCGTTACACCACCATCCATATTCAGGAATTAAGCAGTGTCGCTCGTGATACTAAACTGGGTTCTGAAGAGATCACTGCCGATATTCCGAATGTCAGTGAGAGCCTGTTATCTAAACTGGATGAGTCCGGTGTGGTCTACGTTGGCGCTGAAGTTAAACCGGGTGATATCCTGGTGGGTAAAGTGACACCTAAAGGTGAAACTCAGTTAACCGCTGAAGAGAAACTGCTGCGTGCCATCTTTGGTGAAAAAGCGTCTGATGTTAAAGATTCCTCTCTGCGTGTTGGTGCAAGTACCTATGGTACCGTTATCGGTGTGCAGGTATTTACTCGCGATGGTGTCGATAAAGACAAACGTGCGCTGGAGATCGAAGAACAAGAAATTGATTCAGTGAAGAAAGATGTCGATGCGCAGTGGCGTATTATCGAAGAAGATCTGTTTGCCCGTATGGAAAGTGTCTTCACCGGTAAGCAGGCAGCCGGTGGTCCAGGTGGTCTGAAATCGGGTGATAAGATCACTGCGGCCTACCTGAAAGGTCTGGATCATAAAGACTGGTTGCAGATCCGACTTAAGAACGAGACGGAAAATGCCCGTATCGAAGCGCTGGTCAAGCAGCATAAAGAGCAGCGTGAACTGCTGGATGCTTACTTCGCTGAGAAGAAAGACAAGCTGACAGCCGGTGATGATCTGGCGCCTGGCGTATTGAAGATGGTGAAAGTTTATCTTGCTGTTAAACGCCGTATGCAACCTGGCGATAAGATGGCTGGTCGTCACGGTAACAAGGGTGTGGTCTCAACCATTGTTCCGGTTGAAGATATGCCGCACACTGCGGACGGCACACCGGTCGATATCATCTTGAATCCATTGGGCGTACCGTCTCGTATGAACGTTGGTCAGATTCTGGAAACACATCTTGGTCTGGCAGCAAAAGGCCTGGGTGATGTTATCAGCAAGATGCTCGATGATAATGAGTCAGTTGCGAGCATTCGCAAGTTCCTCAACGAGATCTATAACTACAAAGAAAACAAAGTGGACCTGAAGTCTTTCAGTGATGAAGAGATTCTGGATATGGCGAATAACCTGCGCAAAGGTGTGCCGATGGCAACACCTGTGTTCGATGGCGCAGAAGAGGAAGAGATTCATCGTATGTTAGAGCTGGCTGGTCTGCCAGTTAGCGGCCAGACGACATTGTATGATGGCCGCACCGGTAACCAGTTTGATAACCCTGTGACCATCGGTTATAAATATATGCTGAAACTGAATCACCTGATCGATGACAAGATGCACGCACGTTCTACCGGTCCATACAGTCTGGTAACACAGCAACCATTAGGCGGTAAAGCACAGTTTGGTGGTCAGCGCTTCGGAGAGATGGAAGTTTGGGCACTGGAAGCATACGGCGCGGCATATACCTTGCAGGAAATGTTAACAGTCAAGTCTGATGACGTGGCTGGCCGTAACAAGATGTACAAGAACATTGTTGATGGTAATCATCATATGGAGCCGGGTATGCCGGAGTCCTTCAATGTATTGCTTAAAGAGATTCGTGCTTTAGGTATCAACATTGAGCTGGATCTGGAGAATAAGTCCTAAGCGACGATCTTCAGGCACACACGCAACCATATAACATAGAATCATACAGGATTTAGGGCAATGAAAGACTTACTTAAGCTCATTAAACAACCAGGCCAGAACGAAGATTTTGATGCAATTAAAATTAGCCTTGCATCACCATCACAGGTTCAGTCATGGTCATTCGGTGAAGTAAAAAAACCGGAAACTATTAACTATCGTACATTTAAACCAGAACGTGATGGTCTGTTCTGCGCAAAGATTTTTGGTCCCGTTAAGGACTATGAATGTTTATGTGGAAAATATAAACGCCTGAAACATCGTGGTGTTGTCTGTGAAAAATGTGGCGTTGAGGTAACTCAATCTAAAGTTCGCCGTGAACGTATGGGTCACATCGACCTGGCGAGCCCGGTTGCACATATCTGGTATTTGAAATCTTTGCCTTCACGTATTGGTCTGTTATTAGATATGACCTTACGCGAGATCGAACGCATCCTTTATTTCGAAGCATTCGTGGTTATCGAACCAGGTTTAACTACCCTGGAAAAAGGTCAGTTGCTAACCGATGAATCATACCTCGAAGCGATCGAAGAACACGGTGACGAGTTCGACGCACGCATGGGTGCCGAAGCGGTTCACGAGATGCTGAAGAGTCTGGTTCTGGAAGAAGAAAAAATTCAGATCCGCGAAGACATGGGTGCTACCAAGTCTGAGACCAAGCTGAAACGTCTGGCTAAACGCCTTAAATTAATCGAATCATTTATGGCTTCAGGTAATCGTCCGGAATGGATGATCATGACCATATTGCCAGTACTACCACCTGATCTGCGTCCATTGGTGCCACTTGATGGCGGACGTTTTGCGACGTCTGACCTGAACGACCTATACCGTCGAGTGATCAACCGAAATAACCGCCTGAAACGTTTATTAGAGTTGTATGCGCCTGATATCATCGTGCGTAACGAAAAACGTATGCTGCAGGAATCGGTTGATGCCCTGATGGATAACGGTCGTCGTGGCCGTGCCATTACCGGTACCAACAAACGTCCGCTGAAATCATTAGCAGACATGATCAAAGGTAAGCAGGGTCGTTTCCGTCAGAATCTATTAGGTAAACGTGTAGATTACTCCGGCCGTTCAGTGATCGTGGTTGGCCCGACGCTTAAGCTGCATCAGTGTGGTCTGCCGAAGAAGATGTCACTTGAACTGTTCAAGCCATTTATCTTTAACAAATTATTACGCCGCGGTCTGGCGACAACCATTAAGGCTGCGAAGAAAATGGTTGAGAAAGAGGGTACGGAAGTATGGGATATCCTCGATGAGGTTATCCGTGAACATCCGGTCATGCTTAACCGTGCACCAACCCTGCATAGGTTAGGTATTCAGGCGTTTGAGCCTGTGCTGATCGAAGGTAAAGCGATTCAGCTGCATCCCTTAGTCTGTACCGCATTCAACGCCGATTTCGATGGTGACCAGATGGCGGTTCACGTGCCCTTGTCTATCGAAGCACAGTTAGAAGCGCGTACCTTGATGCTGGCGACAAATAACATCCTGTCACCTGCTTCTGGTGATCCTATTATCGTACCTTCACAGGATATCGTATTAGGTCTTTATTACATGTCGCGTGAGTCGATCAATGTTAAAGGCGAGGGCATGGTCTTTGCTGACGTTGATGAGGTGCATCGTGCCTATGATAGTGGTACAGCGCATCTGCAGGCTAAAGTTAAAGCGCGTATTAAAGAAGTTGTATTTAATGATGATGGTGAGTTGGAAGAGCGTTACAGTATCGTCGATACCACGGTTGGTCGTGCCATCCTGTCTGAGATCATCCCTGCCGGCATCCCTTACGAACTCGTCAATCAGGACCTGGGTAAGAAAGCCATCTCAAACCTGATTAACTCCTGTTATCGTCAGGTCGGCCTGAAAGAGACGGTTATTTTTGCTGACCAGTTGATGTACACCGGTTTTAGATACTCGACCCGTTCAGGTATTTCGATCTGTATCAACGATATGGTTATACCTGAAGAAAAAGAAACATTGCTTGCTGGTGCAGATGCTGAAGTGAAAGAGATCCAGGAGCAATATGCATCGGGTCTGGTAACTAACGGCGAGCGTTATAACAAAGTGGTTGATATCTGGTCGCATGCTAATGAAGCTGTCGCTAAAGCCATGATGGATAAACTCAGTACCGTTGATGTTGAAGATGCTGAAGGCAACATAGTTAAACAGCCTTCATTCAATAATATCTTCGTCATGGCTGATTCCGGCGCGCGTGGTTCTGCAGCGCAGATTCGTCAGCTTGCTGGTATGCGTGGCCTGATGGCGAAACCGGACGGTTCGATTATTGAAACGCCGATCACGGCGAACTTCCGTGAAGGTCTGAACGTACTGCAGTACTTTATTTCTACTCATGGTGCCCGTAAAGGTCTGGCTGATACTGCGTTAAAAACAGCGAACTCTGGTTACCTGACTCGTCGCCTGGTCGATGTCGCACAGGACATGGTTATTCTGAAGAAAGACTGTGGAACCGAAAAAGGTATGCTGGTGCAATCAATCATTGAGGGTGGTGATGTCGTCATGCCTCTTAGTGAGCTGGTGCTGGGTCGTGTGGTTGCACGCGATGTGGTTAATACCGATGATGAAGTATTGATTCCTCGCGGTACATTGCTTGATGAGTTATGGGTTGAACAGCTCGATGAGCTGGGCGTCGACGAAATTTTCGTCCGTTCTGTTATTACCTGTGAAAATGTGCATGGTGTCTGTTCTATGTGTTACGGCCGTGATCTGGCTCGTGGCCATCTGGTAAATCATGGTGAGGCTGTTGGTGTTATCGCTGCACAATCCATCGGTGAGCCGGGTACACAGTTGACCATGCGTACCTTCCATATTGGTGGTGCGGCAAGTCGTTCTGCGGCAGCTAACAGCATCAGTGTGAAATCGACGGGTACAATTCGTCTACATAACATCAATGTGGTGCATCAGACGAGTGGTAACCTGGTAGCGGTATCGCGCTCTGGTGAATTAGGGGTAACGGATGAACAGGGTCGTGAGCGTGAGTTGTACAAGATTCCATACGGCGCGGTTATTTCTGTAGAAGAAAACGGTAGCGTTACCGCTGGACAGGTGGTTGCAACATGGGATCCGCATACCCATCCGATTATTACTGAGGTAGAGGGTAAAGTTAAATTTACCGATTTTGCTGAAGGTATCAGTGTGCAGAAAGAAACAGACGAGATTACAGGTCTGTCCTCTATCGTGATCATCGATCCAAAACAGCGGCCGACAGCGGGTAAAGATATGCGCCCACTGATTACCCTGGTTGATGCCAAGGGTAAGGATCTCAATATTGCCGGTACCGAGCAACCAGCGCGTTACTTCCTGCCATCAGGGGCGATTATTAATATCGAAGATGGTAATGCTGTCTCCGTCGGTGATGTTATTGCGCGTATCCCGCAGGAATCCAGTAAAACACGCGATATTACCGGTGGTCTGCCGCGTGTTGCCGACCTGTTTGAAGCTCGTAAACCAAAAGAGCCGGCCATCATGGCGGAAGCTTCTGGTGTGGTGAGCTTTGGTAAAGAAACCAAAGGTAAACAACGTCTTATTATTACTAAAGATAGCGCTGAAGCAGTTGAGTCGCTTATTCCTAAATGGCGTCACATCAACGTGTTCGAAGGTGAGCGTGTCGAGCAGGGTGAGATCATTGCTGATGGTGAGCGAAGTGCGCATGATATCCTGCGTTTATTGGGCGCGGAAGATCTAGCAGAATACCTGGTAAACGAAATTCAGGATGTTTATCGTCTACAGGGTGTGAAGATCAATGATAAGCACATCGAAGTGATCATTCGTCAGATGCTGCGTAAATGTGAAATCATCGAGGGTGGTGATTCTAATTACCTGAAAGGTGAAATTGTAGAACGCACGCGCGTAATCGATGAGTGTGAGCAATTGAAAGCTGAAGGCAAAGAACCAGCTATCTTCGAGCCAATACTGTTAGGTATTACCAAAGGATCGCTGGTTACTGAATCCTTTATTTCGGCGGCTTCATTCCAGGAAACGACTCGCGTATTAACAGAAGCTTCGGTTCGTGGTGGCAGTGATTCATTGCGCGGTCTGAAAGAAAACGTTATCGTCGGTCGTCTGATTCCAGCAGGTACCGGTCTGGCTTATCATGAAGACAGGCAGAAGCAGCGTACTGCAGATATTGAAGCGGCGTTTATCACGGAAGAAGAAGCTAGCGCAGAATTGAGCGTTGAAGTCACGGAAGAGCTCGATGACGCAGAGATGCCGACTGAAATCATCGACGCTGCTGATGCAGCCGATGCTGAGCAACCGAAACAGGACGCATAAAGTACAAGCGTCATTGCGAGGAATGAAGCAATCTTCTGTAGGCGATTCAGTCGCTAGAAAAGGTTGCTGCGTTAGTACTCGCAATGACGGTTTAATCGCAATATGTATGCCTCTGGTGCTTGACAGTTACCTGCGGTGAGACTAGAATTGCGCCTCTTTTGACAGGCCTCCGAGTAATATCCAGGGCCTGTCGTTTATTTTGAGCTCGTAGTAAATGCCAACGAGCGCCGCTAAGCTTATGATTTTCAGCGGATTTTGGAGTTATAGATGACAACAATTAACCAATTAGTGCGTAAGCCACGCCGTAGCAAAGTTGTAAAAAGCAACGTGCCTGCGCTGGAAGCGTGTCCACAAAGACGTGGTGTATGTACACGTGTTTATACAACAACACCGAAAAAGCCGAACTCTGCGATGCGTAAAGTAGCGCGTGTGCGTCTGACAAACAGCTTCGAAGTGACCAGTTATATTGGCGGTGAAGGTCATAACTTGCAGGAGCATAGCGTGGTGCTGATCCGCGGCGGTCGTGTTAAGGATTTGCCTGGTGTACGTTATCACGTCGTTCGCGGTAGCCTGGATACACAGGGTGTTGAAGCGCGTCGTCAGGGCCGTTCTAAGTACGGTACTAAACGCCCTAAGGGTTAATTTAAGAAACACGATTTTCAGAGAATACTAATGCCAAGAAGAAGAGAAGTCCCCAAAAGAGTCGTACTGCCTGATCCTAAATTCGGTAGCACTCAGATTACTAAATTTGTCAACATGATCATGAGAGGCGGCAAGAAGTCAGTCGCTGAGACTATCATATATAGAGCGCTGGATCGCATCGGTGAAAAAGTCACTGGCGAGCCAATGGATGTTCTCGATAAAGCATTAGAAAATGTCAGCCCGATGGTCGAGGTTAAGTCTCGCCGCGTTGGTGGTGCGACTTATCAGGTACCTGTTGAGGTACGTGCTAGTCGTCGTACAGCACTGGCTATGCGCTGGTTGATCGAGGCGTCTCGTAAGCGTGGTGAAAAATCTATGCAGTTAAAGTTGGCCGGTGAGCTGATGGATGCGGCAGAAAATCGCGGTAACGCTGTTAAGAAACGTGAAGATACACACCGCATGGCTGAAGCCAATAAAGCTTTCGCGCATTTCCGCTGGTAGTCTGAGTATTTTCAGAAGCGGTTAGTTAGAAGGAAACAGTCATGGCTCGCATCACGCCAATTAAGCGCTATCGTAATATTGGCATCATGGCGCACATTGATGCGGGCAAAACGACAACAACGGAACGTATCCTGTTTTATACAGGGATATCTCACAAGATAGGTGAGGTACATGACGGTGCTGCCACCATGGACTGGATGGAGCAGGAGCAGGAACGCGGGATCACTATTACTTCCGCTGCAACGACCTGTTTCTGGAAGGGTATGGATGGTCAGTATGATCAGCACCGCATAAACATAATTGATACGCCGGGACATGTTGACTTCACTATTGAAGTAGAGCGTTCCTTGCGTGTGCTTGACGGTGCTTGCGCCGTCTTTTGCGCTGTAGGTGGTGTCGAGCCGCAGTCAGAAACAGTATGGCGCCAGGCCAACAAGTATCATGTGCCACGCATGGCGTTCGTCAACAAGATGGATCGTGCGGGGGCGGATTTCTTGCGCGTGGTCGAGCAGATTAAGCAGCGTTTAGGCGCTAACCCTGTACCCATGCAGATTGCTATCGGTGCAGAAGAACACTTTGAAGGTGTTGTTGACCTCGTCAAGATGAAGGCTATCCGCTGGAAAGAGGAAAACATGGGTTCGGAATTCGTGGAAGGTGATATTCCGCCCGAGTTGCTTGACCAGTGTGTGGCTCAGCGTGAGTTCATGGTCGAGGCAGCTGCTGAAGCCAGTGAAGAGCTGATGGATAAATACCTGGAAAGCGGTGAGCTCGAGGTTGATGATATCAAGCTTGGTATCCGTCTCAGGGTGCTGGCAAATGAGATTGTGCCGGTGTTTTGCGGTAGTGCGTTTAAGAATAAAGGTGTGCAGGCAATGCTCGATGCGTTCATCGACTACATGCCATCACCGATAGACGTGCCGGCTATTAAGGGGCATCTAGATGATAATGATGAATCGGAAGCGGAGCGGCCCTCGGATGATAACGCGCCGTTTGCTGCCTTAGGTTTTAAGATTGCTACTGATCCATTTGTAGGCAATCTGACCTTTTTTCGTGTTTATTCGGGTGTGTTAAAAACGGGTGATACCATTTTTAACCCGAGAAAAGGTAAAAAAGAGCGTATTGGCCGTATCGTACAGATGCATGCCAATCATCGTGAAGAGATTAATGAAGTACGTGCCGGCGACATAGCTGCGGCCATCGGACTCAAAGACGTAATAACCGGCGATACCTTGTGTGACCCGCAAGCAGTGATTACGCTGGAAAAAATGGACTTCCCCGAACCGGTGATTTCGGTGGCGGTGGAGCCGAAAACAACGGCTGATCAGGAGAAGATGGCGCTAGCACTAGGTAAGCTGGCGAGTGAGGATCCATCGTTTCGTGTGCATACAGATGAAGAGTCTGGCCAGACCATTATTTCTGGCATGGGTGAGCTTCACCTAGAGATCATTATTGATCGTATGCAGCGCGAGTTTGGTGTCAATGCGAATGTTGGTGATCCGCAGGTAGCTTACCGTGAAGCCATCCGCAAGACGGTGGAGCATGAAGCAAAGTTTGCGCGGCAGTCGGGTGGTCGTGGTCAATTTGGCCATGTTTTCCTGCGTATAGAGCCACGCAAGCCTGGTTCAGGTTACGAATTTGTAAACGAGATAGTTGGTGGTGCGGTTCCTAAGGAATTTATCCCGGCTGTTGATAAGGGTGTGCAGGAGCAGATGCGAAGCGGTATACTTGCCGGCTACCCGATTGAAGATGTAAAAGTTTCGTTGTATGACGGCTCTTATCATGATGTTGATTCGAGTGAGATGGCATTTAAGATTGCCGGTTCGATGTGTTTTAGGCAGGCTGCGCTAGAGGCAAACCCGACTATTCTCGAGCCGATGATGAAAGTAGAAGTGGTGACACCTGAAGAGTATATGGGTGATGTCATGGGTGATTTGAACCGGCGTCGCGGCATCGTTTCGGGTATGGAGGATACGGTTGCGGGTAAGAATATACACGCTGAAGTGCCGTTATCTACCATGTTTGGTTATGCCACCGCATTACGATCAGCGACACAGGGTCGAGCAACGTATTCGATGCAGTTTGAAAAATATGCAGAAGCGCCAAAAGTGGTTGCCGACGCGGTAATCTCCAGCAAGACAGGCATGTAGTCGCTGGTGGCTGATAGTGGTAAAAATTGTTAATTAACAAGTATTTTTAATAAACGTAAAGATCATTTAGAGAAGAGGTAATAGCAGTGTCTAAGGAAAAGTTTGAAAGAACCAAGCCACACGTAAACGTGGGCACAATTGGTCACGTAGACCATGGTAAAACCACTTTAACCGCGGCGATGACGAAAGTTATGGCAGAAGCGCAGGGTGGCGAAGCGAAAGCCTTTGATCAGATTGATAACGCGCCTGAAGAACGTGCACGTGGTATCACCATTGCGACTTCACACGTAGAGTACGAAAGTCCAAATCGTCACTATGCTCACGTTGACTGTCCTGGACATGCTGACTACGTGAAGAACATGATTACCGGTGCAGCGCAGATGGACGGAGCGATCCTGGTTGTATCTGCTGCAGACGGCCCGATGCCACAGACTCGTGAGCATATCCTGCTGTCACGTCAGGTTGGCGTTCCATACGTGCTTGTTTACATGAACAAGGCAGACATGGTTGACGACGAAGAGCTGTTAGAGCTGGTTGAGATGGAAATCCGCGAGCTGTTAGATGCTTACGAATTCCCTGGTGATGATACACCGATCATCGTTGGTTCAGCGCTGAAAGCCCTGGAAGGCGACCAGTCAGAAATTGGCGCGCCATCGATCATCAAACTGGTTGAAGCGATGGATAACTACATTCCGCAGCCAGAGCGTGCAGTGGATCAGCCGTTCCTGATGCCGGTTGAGGACGTATTCTCAATCTCAGGTCGTGGCACCGTGGTAACTGGCCGTATCGAGCGTGGTGTGGTTAACGTTGGTGAAGAGATCGAGATTGTTGGTATCCGTGATACCCAGACAACCACCTGTACCGGTGTTGAGATGTTCCGCAAACTGCTGGATCGCGGAGAAGCGGGTGATAACGTCGGTCTGCTGCTACGTGGTCTGAAGCGTGAAGAAGTTGAGCGTGGTCAGGTATGTTGTAAGCCTGGTAGCGTAAAGCCACACACCAAGTTTGAGTGTGAAGTATACGTATTGAGTAAAGATGAAGGTGGTCGTCACACACCATTCTTCAACAATTATCGCCCACAGTTCTACTTCCGTACTACGGATGTGACCGGTGCATGTGACTTACCAGAAGGAACAGAGATGGTCATGCCTGGCGATAACGTAAAAATGACAGTGACCCTGATCAACCCGATTGCGATGGAAGAAGGCTTACGCTTTGC
>JBFFVI010000028.1:0-13144 GCA_041570895.1 Gammaproteobacteria bacterium | reverse complement strand
GGGTACATACCTCTAAGGTTAAGCCAGACAAAGGCCAGAGCGGAAAAGAACAGCAACTGGGTCTGTGCTAACACATGGGTGGCATCGTAAGGATTGTAACCCGTATCGTAGGGTAGCAATGAATAAAGGGCTGAAGGGTAGACGCCAATAGCGATACAGAGAACAGCTGCAATCAACATCGCCAATAACATGTTGTTTGGTGGGTCACTTGCGCGAATACCTGAATCGTGTGCGAAGAAAGCAAAATAAGGGATCTTGATACCGGCATGATGAAAAACACCTGCGGATGCAAATAACAACATTAACCATATCCAGTCATAACCGTTTTCCAGTGCGGCGGACATCACCATGGATTTGCTCACGAAACCACTGAATAGCGGGAATGCCGAAATAGAGGCAGCTCCGACGATGCACAGAATCGTGGTTTTGGGCATGGTTTTATATAGCCCGCCCAGATCCGAACCGTTTATGCGTCCTGTCATATGCAGCACTGCGCCCATAGACATAAACAACAGACCTTTGAAGATGACATCATTGAAGGCATGGGAAACAGCACCATTGATGGCGAGTGCCGTACCGATACCGATGCCGACGACCATAAACCCAACCTGGTTGATCAAACTATAGGCTAATACTCTGCGCAGGTCGTTTTCGATGACTGCAAAGAAAATGGGGAAGCAAGTCATAGCCGCACCAATATAAACCAGTAACTCAGTGCCGGGGTATCCTCGGGCCAATGCATAAACCGCGACTTTGGTGGTAAATGCGCTGAGAAAAACGGTGCCGGTGACGGTAGCTTCGGGGTAAGCATCAGTGAGCCAGTTGTGAGCTATTGGAAATGCACACTTAATACCGAAAGCGACAAAGATCAGCCATCCAGCTACGCCTTCCAGGCCGATATAACCGAACGCTAAAGTGCCGTTTTCAGCGGCATAAAACAGCGCGCCGATAAGAAGAATGATACCGGATAAAACCTGGATAATCAGATAACGCATACCAGCAAGGTAAGAGCGTTGGCTTCTGCGTGCCCAGATAAGAAATACAGAAGTAAATGCCAGCAGCTCCCAGAAAACAAACAGGGTCAATAGATCACCAGCAAAAACGGCACCCAGGCCGCTGCCTGCATACAGCATGGCCGCCACCTGTTGCACGGTGTCACGCACATGCAGGGAATAAATGATGGCGATAAACGCGGCGATGTGAAAAACATAACCGAACATGAGGCTGAGCTTATCAACACGGTAAGGAGTGAGCTGATATTCGAGAAAAGCGAATTGTAGATGAGTACCGTCAGGCACCATCCATAGGTGGAGTGCACCGACAATGGGTGTAGCCACCATGATGACATTGCGCAGCGTTCCACGGGTAACGGCGGCGATTAATGCGCCGATAAAGAAAGGCAGAAACGGCGGTATCTCAAGCATCCACATCGTGACCACCTGATGCTGAATGCGGTTTTACATCAATGTCTGTTTTGTCTTCGTCATAGTAGTTTTCCGGACGCATCAGAAAACTACGCATCCATTTCGCGACTAGCACCAGGACCACGCAGCCAACAAAGCCATAAACAGGATAGAAGCCCCACAGGTTTTCCAGGTCGTGCATGACGTGACGATGTATCACAAAGTCCAGCGCAAATAGAAGCGCACAACACCCGTATAGAAGATATAAAACACGTTTAATATTGTTGGGATTATCAAAAAGATATTTCTTTTCGTTTTCCATTAGTTAATTCCTTGTGCGGTCAAGATGACCTCAGCCAGTTCAAATAATGGTTGCGGATAGACAAAAAGAATCACGCAGCCAGCAGTTGTAATACACAGGGCAATCAATGACGGTAAAGGCGCTTCTTTGATGCCATCACTCGAAGAAGCGGTTTTGTCAGCGGAGAAAAAGGCGTGAAACGGTATCGGTAACAGATAGGCAATGTTCAGCAAAGAGCTGATCATGAGTATGCCCATAAGAACAAGCTGCTCAGTTTCAATGGTTGCCATTAACAGATACCATTTGCTCCAGGTACCACCCGTGGGTGGTACTCCGATGATACTGAGGCTGGCAATAAAAAAAGCGGCCATGGTAATGGGCATCTGACGGCCAAGGCCACGCATCTCACTTATATTTGATTTATGTGCTGCCACCAGAATGGCGCCCGCACAGAAAAATAGTGTGATTTTACCAAAAGCGTGTGTAGCGATATGCATCGAGCTACCCATGATTCCTGCCGAGGTGGCCAACAATGCACCCAGGGTGATATAGCCCAGTTGACTCACCGTTGAATAGGCTAACCTTGCCTTTAAATTGTCCTGTCGCATAGCGACCAGAGAAGCCAGTAATATAGACGCGCCAGCCAGATACAGCAAAAACTGGGTGCTTGGCAGTACTGCCAGTAGGTCGATACCAAAGATATAAATACAGATTTTCAATACAGTAAATACACCGGCTTTGACCACCGCTACCGCATGTAGCAGGGCACTCACCGGCGTTGGTGCAACCATGGCCGCAGGTAGCCAGCGATGGAAAGGCATGATGGCGGCCTTGCCAATACCAAAAATAAATAGCACGAGTATCGTACCTGCAACCGCTTTATCAACATCAGAGTCGAATACACCGCCGGGTTTAAAGTCCAGGTCGCCAGCCACAAACCAGGTGCTGATAATGGCTAACAGGAAAAAGGCAATCGAAGTGCTGAGCAAAATGCCGAGATAAATACGTCCGCCTTTTTTTGCCTTCTCGGTTCCAGCATGTGTAACCAGTGGATAGGTGGACAGGGTCAGCACTTCGTAAAAGATAAACAGGGTGAAAAGGTTGCTGGCGAATGCAATTCCCATCACACTGCCTATGGCGATGGCAAAGCAAACATAGAACCGGGTTTGATTCTGTTCATTATGGCTGCGCATGTAACCGATGGAATAGATGGTGGTGATGAGCCAGAGAAAACTGGCAATCAAAGCAAAGAGCATGCCCAGCGGTTCGATGCTAAAACTGATCTGCATGCCCGGTAACAACTCTCCCCAATGCGCAGTGATGCTTTCACCCAGTTGTATGCCCTGATAAAGATTAATCACAAAATAGAGCAGCACTAAGGACGTGCCAATGGTCACAGCCTCACGCAGGTTAGGATTACGCCCTGTCGCCATAATGCCCAGGGTCGCTATTATCGGTAAAATAATGCTGAGCTGTAGCATGGATTGCAAAGACAGACTCATGGAACCACCCCGAACAAACTTTGAGATGCAGCCTGAGCGACTTGAACGCTAAGACGGGTATCGATACCGAAATAGATGTTGGCAAGCACCAGGGTCCAGATAGGAATAAGGAATGTTAGCGGTGCTTCTTTTATTGTTTCACTACCGACTAACGCTGGTTTGAAATAGGCTGTTTCAACGACACGCCATACATAGACTACGGCCAATAACGAGCCGAGCAGGATGAGTACCGCAAGGGGCCACCAGCCTTTATCAATCACCGCTAGAACCAGGTACCACTTGCTAACAAAACCAACCGTGAGTGGTACCCCTATTAAACTTAAACCGCCTACTACAATCGCTGCCATAGTCACAGGCATCTGCCGGGCCAGACCCTGAAAGTGGATTAATTGGGTGCTACCAATACGGTACATCACAGCACCTAATGCTAAAAACAGAGCGCCTTTCATCAATGCATGATTGAACAGATGCAATAACGTTGCGGTTAAGCCGGTTACGGTGCTCAGACTGAATCCCACTATCATATAACCGATCTGTGCGATGCTTGAATAAGCAAACATGTGCTTGATATTGGTTTGATAGATAGCCGCAACCGAAGCTGCAAATATGCCTGCCAGGCCAAATACAACAAACAGTATCTGTAAGGGCATATGGGTGAAAGAAAAAGAGAGTCCAAATACTGTGTAGGTAAAGCGAATAAGTAGATAAATGGCCACTTTTGTTGCTGTAGCGGCAAAGAAAGCAGTTACTATGGAAGGCGCATAAGCATAGGCATTTGGCAGCCATAGATGCAGCGGGAACATGGCTAATTTCAGGCAGATACCGACGATTACAAAAGCAAAAGCCGCAAAAACAGTACGCGTTTGCACCACTTCTGGTAAGCGTCTGGACAGATCATCCATGTTCAGGGTGCCGGTCATCTGGTACATCATGCCTATGCCGATCAAAATAAAAGTGGCACCGATGGTGCCCATGATTAAATATTGATAAGAGGCCCAGAGCGCACGCCTGTCTTTACCTAGTGCGATCAGGGCGTAGGCTGATAGAGAGGATATCTCCAGAAAAACGAAGACATTAAAAGCATCACCTGTCGCCACGATACCAAGCATGCCAGCCAGCGATAACAGGTATAAAACATAAAAAAGCGTGTACCTGTCTTCAGGGATTTCCTGGCGTATGCTGGTATCGGCGGCAAACAGCACAACCGTGCTGATTGCTGAAATAATCAGTAACAGGAATGCATTGAGTTGATCGATGCGATATTCGATACCCCAGGGCGCATTCCATCCACCTAGTAGATAGGTAATCGTGCCCGAAGTCATTACCTGCTGAAGTAAGAGGCTACTGATCAGAAAGACAAGACCACTAGCTATTAGCGCGAACAGCCATACCAGGCGTGGCCTGCTTAGAAACAGGCATAGCGGTGCCGCCATAAGCGGTACAATGACCTGCAAAATTGGTAGATGTTCTAACAATCCAGATTATCCTGCTTTTGTATTTCGTCTTCTTCGATGCTTCCATAGGCTTCTTTAATGCGTACGGTCAGCGCCAACCCCAGAGCCGTGGTAGCAATGCCAACGACAATTGCGGTGAGAATTAGAACGTGAGGTAAAGGATTTGAGTATTTTTCTATGCCATCAGCCAGTATGGGTGCAGTCGCGCCATCGATATTTGCCATGCTTATGTAGAAGATAAAAACCGACGTCTGGAAAATAGACAGGCCAACAATTTTTTTCACAAGATTGCCATGGGCGATAACGATGTAAAACCCGACCATCATCAGCACCACTACGACCCAGTAGTTATACAGTCCCAATAACATTAATACCCCTTATTCTCTTTGCGCAGTGGATTGTTTCTACGACCCACAAAGTTGAAAAAGATGATAATCATAATCGATGCAACCGTGATGCCCACACCCAGTTCAACTAAGAGTATGCCCAGATGTTGACCCGCAACCGGGTCAGCAGCTAAAGCGCTGTAATCAAAGAATTCTTTGCCATTCAACAGCGAGACCACACCGACGCTGCCGTATAGCAGGACACCGGTGGCTGCGAGCATCTGGATAAAGGATTGATTGATCACTCGGCGTGCGGTGCTCATACCGAATAACATGGTATAGAGGAAAATAGCTGCGGCAAAGATCACACCTGCCTGAAAACCACCACCAGGTCCGAAGTCACCATGAAACTGTACGTAAAATGCAAATAGCAAAATATAAGGAATCATCATTTTGGTTACTATACGCAAGATTAAATGCTGCTCATGCATTGAATGATCAAATATATCGTTGTTTAAGCTGGAGTCGGAACGTCGTACCACTGACAGAAGTGCTAACACTCCCATGCCTGCAGTAAAAATCACCACCACCTCACCAAACGTATCAAATGCCCTGTAACTTGCGAGCACAGAGGTTACGATATTAGGCACACCGATCTCCTGCATTGAGTCGTTGATGTATCGAGGTGCAACATGCTGGTGAATAGGCGCTTCTGCTGAGCCAAAATATGGCATATCCAGTGTGGCATAGATCAACAGGCTACCCGTGACAGTAACCACGGCTAAAGCCAATAGCGGTTTATGGCGCGAAGGGTGTTCTGAACGCCCTGTCATGGAAATCACCACCAGCATCAATAAGGTGGAGATACCTGCTCCCACGGATGCCTCGGTGAATGCCACATCCACAGCGTCCATAGCGACAAAAAAACTGGCCGACAACAGGCTGTAAATGCCTAGCAACATAACCACCGCTAATAAATCTTTCATCCTGACAATGGCAAAAGCCACAACCACTAGAAAGGCCAACAATACGATGTCTATCAGGGATTCGATGACGTCAACTCACTGTCAGATTCATTGTCTTTCTCTTTCTGCATTGATAATTCATCGTATTTGGCAGCATTGGCTAATGCATGGCTTGCCGTTGGGCTGATGAATATAGTCATGAGCAGGATGATCATTAGCTTCATATCGACCAGAAAATCCGGGTTGTGTAATATCAGGCCGATTAGAATCATCGCAGTAGCTAGAGTGTCGGTTACTCCAACTGCATGCATGCGAGTATAAAAATCCGGGAAGCGCAGGATGCCAAGCCCTCCCGTAAGACACAAAAAGCTTCCTATCAATAAAAAAAAGCCGCTACTAACAATCATTAATGTGTCCATTATTTTTTAGACTGCTCGCTGTGCTTGATGACGAAACGGTTGGAATAACGCAACACGCCGATTACGCTAATAAAGTTGATAAGGGCATAAACGATAGCTATATCTAAAAACTCCGGCCGACCCATTACAAAACCTAACAGTGAAATAAGCAAAACGGTCTTGGTGCCAAACATATTGACAGCAAGTACACGGTCATAGGTCGTAGGCCCCATGATTGCTCGAGAGATTGCCATCATCATGACGGCTAGAATGGCCAGAGTTGCAGCTATTAACATTAGTTTTCCAGTCGAGTGACGCGTTTGTCCATCTCGCCGGCTTCCAGGTCTTTAATCGATTCCTTTGATAAAGCATGAACCAGGAACTGATCACCTTCGATATTGACTGTAACGGTTCCAGGAGTCAGCGTGATGGAGTTGGCATAGATGACTTTCCCCATTTCCGTTTTCTGGCTGGCTGTAATGGTCGCAAAAACAGGAGAGATCGACTTGTTGCCAAGCCAGACACGTTTTACCACCGACATATTGGCAAGAAAAATTTCTTTAATAAGCCAGGCATAGTAACCGGGTATTTTCAAAGTGAGGTGCAAGGGCTGAGCTTCGTGGTCAACCACATCCATTCGGTTTGCTACGTACACAACGGAGGCGATGGATATCATTCCAAGCAACAGCATGAGTGAGGTGTAGTGTTCTGAGATAGCCAGCCAGAATGCAGTTAAAGTTAGAGATAGCAGAATAGTATGTCGCATGAGTTTACTGATTCTCCTCTAAGAAAACATAAAATGCCACGCTAGAGTGAACTCTTATTAATGTGAAAAAGATACCTATCGTTGACCTTGATTATTGATCAGGTCGGTCTGCATGGGCGCTCAGCTTTAAATTTATCAATATAATATCACTTAGTTTCCAACTTTTACTCGTTAATTTGTCTTAACAGTATCTATTCATAGATTTCATCATATAGTTCAGCAGTACTGCAACTGTAATTTCCCGGCCCCTTTAATAATGGGGCTCAGAAGTAAGATTAAGCAGCTATTATTAAGATAAAAAAATGTAGGTTATTTTTAAGTTAATTAATTGATCTACACGACTTTCGTTACGAGGGTGGTGCCCCCATAAACAGTGGCTTTCAGATTTCAGTGGTAAATGAGAAAAAGGAATGTGGTCCAAGCCAACAAGCCAGGGCCAGCTGACTCAACTGGTACAGGTTGACCAATCACAGCTGAACCCCGCGTAATACATGGCTTATCGCTATAACAAGGAAAGTTATTATCAAGAGTCGGCAATGCCGAGAAGGGGAATAAATGGTGGGCCTGGAAGGATTACAGCCTACTTCCCTGTAGGCTGCCAAAGGCTCGCTCCGCTCTTGACTAAAATTGATTAGATCAATTTTGAACAGCATGTTTTTTGTGCTGACCCGAAGGGTGAGCTACAGGGAAGTAGCGAATAACATCGTTCCCGACAACTGCTCCTGCGTTGTTCTAATTACGGGCGTCCTGCCCTAACATACGATTTTTTCGAACCTTCGGCCTGCCGATTATGAGGCCCGGCTAGCGAGTCTTGAATCCCACGTAAACTGCGTTGTGTAGACGTTATGTGGGGGAGCCTGTACCAGTTTCCTTACCACTAGATTTCTCGTTGTGTATTTTTACACAGGTTCCTTTAGGTGATTCTGTTCAGTTATTACAGGGATAATAAAACTCTTACCATGCGCCTTGCATTAACCATGTTGACGTATAGTTAATATGAATGAAAAAGTACTATACGATTTCCAATAGTTGTTACTGACTATAACTTTTAATAATGTGCATATAATTACTGTGTTCGAGAGCTGCAGGATTAATTGCACAGGATTTACTAACACTGCCTTTCATCTGAGTGACTGAATCATACTCATGCTCTTCCAGCCAGTATTGTAATTCCTGTTTTAATACGGCGATATGCTCAGGCCCGTTTTGCAAAAGTACACTGCATAGATGAGTAATGTCCGCACCAACAAGCAAGGCCTTGATGATATCTTCTGCTCGATGAAAACCACCGGTTGCCGCTATAGATAAATCGACACGGCCACGGATTAGGGCAATCCAGCGAATTCGTAATAAAGACTCCATCGAACTGGAAAGCTCAAGATGTGGTTTTATCTGCAATGTTTCCAGGTCGATATCTGGCTGATAAAAACGGTTAAACAAAGAAACACCCTGTGCTCCCGCCTGTTGTAATTTGAGCACCATGTTGGCAACGGAGGAAAATTGTGATGAAAGTTTCATGGTGACGGGTATGCTTATTTGTTCGCGTAAGTCTGTCAGTATTTGCAGATAACGCGCTTCAACTTCTTCACCGCTGGTGTCAGGATCTCCGGCGATGTAATACACATTTAGCTCAAGTGCATCGGCGCCAGCCTGTTGTAGTTCTTTGCTTGCATCTATCCATCCATTTGTCGAGATGCCATTCAGGCTGGCGATGACTGGAATATCCAGCGCTGATTTAAATTGTTGTATACACTCCAGGTAATTATCCAGTTCACTGCGGTAATCTTCCGGCACTGGCTGATAAGACTGTGCTTCATAATGCCCCAGTGACTGTGAACTGACAAAACGTTCAAGCTGTTTCTGTTCATACATAATCGCTTCTTCAAATAAAGAGGGCAGTACCAGTGCGGAGGCACTTGCATCTTCCAGCTTTTTTGCTGAATCGAGTTCACCTGTTAATGGCGATGAGGAAGGAACCAGAGGGTTGGCCAGTTTTAGTCCAAGATATTCTGTACTCAGATCTATCATGATGTCTGCTCCGTTGTTTTTTCTGTGGCTGCTTTCAGTTTTCGATGTGGCGGTTCGAGGTCGCCATCTTTGTTCCATTCAAGACTCGCGAGCTGTTCATAATAATGATAGCGATGCAGGACTTCGGTTTGTGACTGTTCGAGAAACTTCTCTGCCTGCTCTGGATGCGTTCGCCATAACATGTTGAAGCGGATCTCTGTTTCAATAAATTCGCGATAGGGAATTGATGGCGGTTTTGAATCCAGGTGCAGAGGGTTGTTTCCAGCGGCAGCCTGTTGAGGGTTATATCGAAACAATGGCCAGTGGCCGCTATCGATAGCGAGTTGCTGGTGAAGATGATTGTCTTTTAGATCGATGCCGTGAGCGATACAGGGCGAATAGGCGATGATCAGTGATGGCCCCGGATAAGCTTCTGCCTCATGAAATGCATGTATGGTCTGGATGTCCTTGGCGCCGTAAGCGACGCGGGCAATGTATACGTTTTCATAATCCATCGCCAACAGAGCGAGATCTTTTTTCGGTGTAGCTTTACCACCGGCAGAAAATTTTGCGACGGCACCACGTGGCGTTGCTTTTGATGTTTGCCCGCCGGTGTTGGAATAGACTTCGGTATCCAGCACCAGGATATTAACGTCTTCACCTGAAGCCAGCACATGATCGAGTCCGCCATACCCAATGTCATAAGCCCAGCCGTCACCACCGATAATCCACACACTCTTTCGGCCAAGATTTTCTGCAACACTCTCAAGTTCGCGAGCTGCAATTGAATCAATATTTTTTAACCTTTCCTGTAAAGTTTGTAAGCGTACTCGTTGTTGTGCGATGCCGGTTTCATCTGATTCATCGGCATCAAGAATTTGCTCAACCAGTGCCTCGCCAATATCAGTTTTCAACTGCTGCAGTAATTCGCCTGCATATTCTTTGTGTTTGTCGATTGTCAGACGCATGCCCAGACCGAATTCGGCATTATCTTCGAACAGTGAATTCGACCATGCGGGACCACGGCCTTTATCATTTTTTGTCCAGGGTGTGGTTGGCAGGTTGCCACCATAGATGGAGGAGCAGCCGGTCGCGTTGGCAACTACCATGCGGTCACCAAATAACTGGCTCGCCAGTTTGATATAAGGTGTTTCGCCACAGCCAACACAGGCGCCGGAAAATTCAAACAGGGGCTGCAGGATCATCGCGCCTTTGATGGTGTTTGTTTTGACTGTGCTACGTTCATATTCCGGCAGGGTCAGGAAATATTCCCAGTTCTTTTTTTCCTGTTGGCGCAACTCGGGGGTGTAAGGCACCATGTTCAGGGCTTTATGGCTGGCGTTGGTTTTATCGCGTATCGGGCAGATGTTGACACACAGACCGCAGCCTGTGCAATCTTCCGGCGCTACCTGGTAGCTCATGCGTAATCCTGGAGCGAAATCTTTACCTTTTACTGCCATGGATTTGAAGGTTTGTGAGGCACCGCTTAACAGGTTTTCATCAAACACCTTGCAGCGAATCACGCCATGCGGACAAACCAGTGGGCACTTGCCGCACTGGGTACACAGGTTTTCATCCAGCACCGGAATTTCCAGTGCGATATTACGTTTTTCATAGGCAGCGGTGCCAACAGGGTAGGTGCCATCTGCCGGAAACAGGCTCACTGGTATCTGGTCACCGCGTCCGGCAATGATTTCTCCGGTGACCTTTTTGACAAAGTCCGGTGCATCGCTACTAACGTGTGCGTTCAGGTCAAAAGTAGCATTCGTTTTCTCCGGGATGGTCACTTCGTACAGATTTGCCAGTGTCTCGTCGATGGCTTTGAAGTTCAACTCGACCAGACGTTTGCCTTTTCTGCCATAGGTTTTTTCAACGGCATCTTTAATCGCATTTATTGCGACATCTGCCGGCAATACACCCGAAATAGAAAAGAAGCAGGTCTGCATGATGGTATTTATTAGATTACCCATACCAGTGATGGCAGCGATGTAGTAGGCATCGATACAGTAAAGTCGAATGTGTTTGTCGATGATTTGCTGCTGCATATTTTTAGGCAGACTTTGCCAGACGTTTTCTTGTGCTAATGCAGTATTCAGCAGAAACACGGCATTAGTCGCCGCCTTGTCGAGCATCGGGTAACGTTCAAGAAATATCGACTGATGGCAGGCAACAAAATTCGCGTCACCGTCTTCGATAAGGTAAGACGATTTAATCGGTTGGTCACCAAAGCGCAGGTGTGACACGGTGACGGCCCCTGACTTTTTCGAGTCGTAAACAAAATAACCCTGTGCATATTTGTCGGTGGACTCGCCGATGATTTTAATGCTGTTCTTGTTTGCACCGACTGTGCCATCACTGCCCAGTCCGTAAAAAATAGCCTGAAAGTTACTGTCATGCGCATCGGTCCGGAAGTTTTCGTCCCACTCCAGGCTGCTGTTTGTGACGTCATCAACGATGCCGACGGTGAAATGATTCCTTGCCTGTGCCCCATTAGCTTTTGGGGGAAGTTCATCAAATACCGATTTGACCATCGCCGGGGTGAACTCTTTGGAAGACAGGCCATAACGTCCACCGATAACAACAGGCATCTGGGCGAATCGTTGTGTTTCATCACTGTCTCGACATTCAAGGTAGTATTGAGCCAGTGCGGTGACGATGTCTTTATACAGCGGTTCACCATCTGCGCCGGGTTCTTTGGTGCGATCAAGCACCGCGATAGATAAAGTGGTTTCTGGCAGTGCATTGATTAAAGCTTTAGCATCGAAGGGGCGGAACAGTCGAACCTTGATCAGACCTGTTTTCTCACCCTGTGCATTGAGATAGCGAACCGTTTCCTCTGCAGTCTCAGCACCCGAGCCCATCAACACGATAACTTTTTCAGCATCATCAGCACCGATGTAATCGAACAGGTGGTAAGTGCGGCCGGTGAGGGCAGCAAACTGGTCCATCACTTTTTGCACGATAGCCGGCATATCCTGGTAATACGGGTTAACGCTTTCACGTGCCTGAAAGAAAACATCCGGATTCTGTGAGGTTCCTCTGATTACAGGGCGCTCAGGCGAAAGTGCACGTAAACGATGTGCGGTGACATTTTCCTGATTTATCATCTGCCTGATAATTTCAGTGTCGATAGCCTGGATCTTGGCGACTTCATGCGACGTACGGAAACCATCAAAGAAATGCACCATGGGAATTCGTGATTCCAGTGTGGCTGCCTGAGCGATCAGGGCCATGTCCAGAACCTCCTGAGGACAGCCGGATGCCAGAAAAGAAAAACCCGTGCTGCGTGCCGCCATTACATCGCTGTGATCGCCGAAGATTGACAGTGCCTGCGCAGCAACCGAACGGGCAGCGACATGGAATACGGCAGGCGACAGTTCACCGGCTATTTTGAACATATTGGGGATCATTAATAACAATCCCTGTGAGGCAGTAAAGGTTGTGCACAGGGCGCCGGTCTGCAGGGCACCATGAATGGTGCCGGCTGCACCAGCTTCACTCTGCATCTCGATAATGCGGGGCACGGTTCCCCACAAATTTGGCCGCTTGCGCGAAGACCATTCGTCCGCCCATTCACCCATCGGTGAAGCGGGAGTGATTGGGTAGATCGCGATAACCTCATTGGTCAGATGTGCGATCTCGGCAGCGGCCTGGTTGCCATCGATGGTCAAGGTTCTGGATGTTTCCATTAGTTTCTCCGGCACATATCAACTGTCAAACTATTTCACATTATAAGCGCGTATTCGTTGTGTTATGCCAATAAGATGAATATTTGATAGCAATGTGTAAAACCGGTAATAGCCACAATGGGTGTCGATTATTTTGTACGTTTTTAGTGCTGCCTGTTATATTGATTGTATAAAGACATGTAGTAGATGTAGCGTTAAAATATATAAACTTATACGACTTTCGTTACGAGGGTGGAGCCCCATAAACAGTGGCTCTCATATTTCACTGGTAAACGAGAAAAGGGAATATGGCCCAGGCTCTCAAGCCAGGACCACCTGGCTCAACTGGTACAG